>JBAUDN010000105.1:0-2293 GCA_049678105.1 Microgenomates group bacterium | reverse complement strand
TAAAGCTACCATTGAACCGATATTCAGAAAGACCTGTATGCCTATCCAAACAACTATTCCCGTTCCTAATATTTTGGAAAATTTATCAGGTGCGTTCGTTGCGATCTTAAAGCCACGAAAGATAAATGCAGCAAAAAGGATAATTAGAAAAAGCGCCCCAATAAAACCTACTTCCTCGGCAACTACAGCAAAAATTGAATCCGTTGCTGCCTCCGGCAAGAAAAGGAATTTCTGTCTAGATTGACCCAGGCCGACGCCAAATATTCCTCCTGAGCCCAGTGCAAGAAGGACTTGTCTGATGTGATAAGACTTCCCCAAAGGATCTCTTGATTGCTGCACAAAAGTTAAAAGTCTGTCACGCCTATAATCTGAAGTAATTATGACTAATAAGCTAGCAGTCACCCCAAAAACTATTGCTCCGGCAAAATGGAGTAAATTAATCCCGGAGACGAAAACTTGAGCCATTCCTATTGAACCTACAACTAAGGTTGTCCCCAAATCAGGCTCTAGCATAATAAGCCCTGTTGTAATTGCGATGGGTAAAAAATAAGAAAGTGTTTTTTTATCCCGGGCACCTACTTTTGCAATATAGACAGCCAATGCCAGCTTTACAAATTCTGAGGGTTGGAAAGAAATTGTGCCAAAAACAATCCACCTTCTTGCCCCCAAAACCTTGATACCCACTCCCGGTATCAAAACTAATACCAAAAGGAGAACGCTTGCAGCAAAAAGCGGTGTAGCAATTTTTTCCCAAAAAGAATAGTGGATTTTTGATGTAACTAAAAGAGCTCCAATACCTATCAAACCCCAAATTGCCTGTTGCTTGGCATAATAAAATTTATCAGAAAAATTACTTAAAGCTGCAGGAGAGGATGCGTCAGCAACTGCGATTAACCCAAGAATGCTTAGTACAACAACTAAAGCAAGAAGCCTTTTATCTGCAGATTTATTTTGTTTCTTAAGTCGTATTTTTCGCACGCAAGAAGGACATTTATATGGCTGCTAGCCAAAGGCCAAAAATTGCAAGCATTATTCCGGCAAGCCAGGCACGCATTACTATCTTTGGCTCCTCCCATCCTATTGCTAAAAAGGCGTGATGAATTGGAGCAAGCGGGAAAATGGGCCTATTAAGCAGCTTCCATCCTAAAATTTGGATAGCGGAAGAGGCAATTTCAACAAGAAAGATTCCTCCTATTATTAATAAACCAAAGACGCTACCTGTAAGAAGGCCTATTACCGCAATGGTTGCGCCAAACGAAAGTGCTCCTGCATCCCCCAAGAAAATTCTTGCGGGCCAGATATTAAAGTAGAGAAAAGCCATCAATGCACCCAGCCACAAGGCAATAAACAGCCAAAGAGGAGTGTCCATGCCTACTGCCGCAATGACAGCAAACGCGATAAGGAAAATCATAAGCAAACCACCGGCAAGACCGTCAAGACCATCTGTAATATTGTAGGCATTTGTAAAAGTTACAATAAGAAGTGCGGCTAAGGGAACGTACCAAAAGCCTAAATTGAAAACTTTTTGTAATAAAGGAACATATAAAATCTGTACGCCGAGATTTTTATAAATAAAGTAGCTAATAAAAAATGCTAACAGCCACTGAGCGGCAAATTTTTGTTTACGAGTTAGACCCAAACACATTCCCAATCTTCCTTTCCTGGCTTTACCGAAAATTTTAATTAAGTCATCAGATAAACCGAGAAGGCCGTAAGAAATAAAAGTGAAAAACATTATAAAAAGTTCATTTCGTAAATTAAAAGCACTTTGAATGTAAACCCCCATGTACTTAACAATGGGAAAAAGAGCTGCAAAAAGTATTGCTACAACAATAATAATTAATATCCCACCACCAACTGGGGTACCGGCCTTTATATCATGTAATTTATCGAAAAGTGGAACTTTACCTTTTTTGGGCGCCTCTTTGCGCCTTGTGAATTTTAATTTATAAAGAAGATCTATAAAAGGAACAACCAAGATGCTTGTTATAAGAAATGAGAAAATTATAAGTCCTAAAGCCAAGGGCAGAATGTTTGGCATATTCATAAAATGTTTCCTCTTGATTATAAGACAGCATGTAAATCAAGACAACTGTGAAATAACTTTGTCCAAACCTATTGATCTTGAACCCTTAATTAAAACTGTTGTATTTCTTTTAAGAAGAGGGCGCAAAATAGGCATTACTTTATCAACAGATTGAACCCAATAATAACTACCTTTTTTCATTTTCTTGGAGGCCTCCTCGACAAGATATTTAGAAGCCGGGCCAACACCAATAACATAATCAAACTT
>JBAUDN010000104.1:0-4704 GCA_049678105.1 Microgenomates group bacterium | reverse complement strand
GGTATGGGTAAGGCTACTGCTTTGCTGTTTGCTAAAGAAGGGGCAAAGGTTGTAATTAATTCCAGATCAGAGGAGAAAAGAGAGTCTGTAAGAGAGGAAATTGAAAAAAACGGAGGAGTTGCCATTTTCGTAAAGGCTGATATATCTATCCCAGAGGACGTAAATCATTTATTTAAAGAAGTCACTGATGCTTTTGGAACCGTAGACATCTTGGTAAACAATGCAGGCGTTCACAATCCAAAGGATTTTTTCGAATTAACCAAAGAAGATTGGGAAAAAGTGTTTCAAGTAAATCTAATTGGAACATTCCTCTGCAGTCAAGCGGCGGCAAAAGTAATGCTGGACCACAAAAGCGGAAGCATTATAAATATCGCTTCAGTAAGAGGGCTATCACATTGCGGCAGGCCGGGAAACATCGATTATTCCGCCTCTAAAGCGGGGGTTATTAACTTCACAAAGAGTTTGGCAAAAAAACTTGCTCCCAATATTCAAGTTAATGCCATTGCTCCGGGGCCAACAGATACGCCAATGAACACCTGGAGAAAAGAAGACCTTAAACATACATACCTTGGACGACTTATGCAGCCGGAGGAGGTTGCAAAAGTCATTCTTTTTCTGGCCGCAGACGCCCCAAGCAGTCTAACGGGAGAGGTTATAGTTGTAGATGGGGGATATAGTCTAAAACAATAGCAGATTATGAGTAAGTTTTTATCCAACTTTGTACTTCTTTCCTGTGCATTAATCTTTTTAACTTCTTTTGCTGTTTATACAAGCTACCAGAAACCAAGTAGTAAAAAATATAACGGGGCAAAGATAATTTACAAAGATGAAAAGGGGGAACCTAAATACGCCCTGGGGACTTGCAAAATAGATTCTGATTGTGTTCCCGCAGGTTGTTCTTCTCAACTTTGCTCAAACGATCTAGATATAATAACTACTTGTGAATTCCGAGAAGATTTTCCTGACAAAAATATCTACAGCTGTGGCTGCATAGAAAAAAAGTGTGCTTGGTACAAGTAGGATGAAATTGCTTTTTCTAGGATCTTCCTCTGGTTGGCCGCTCCCACGTCTTGGTTGTAATTGCAAAATTTGTGCTTCAACTGATTTGAAAGATAAACGTCTAAGGCCCTCTATCCTTATAAATGGAAAGCTCCTTCTGGATGCTCCGCCTGATATTTACCACCAACTTAATAAATACAATATAAACCCAATGGATTTAACACACATTCTAATAACCCATGCCCATGATGACCATATAGTAGGTCTTTATGATTTAAGTCACATTTATCAAAAGGAAGATAAAATAAAACTGGTTGCCACTGCTAGGGTACTTTCTGAAATGAGGAAAAAAGTGGGAGTCTCAATGCAAGCTTTTAAGATAGAGGAAGCAAAACCTCTTAAAAAATTTGATTTAGGAAACCAAAACTTTTGTTGGTTTATTCCCGTAAAACACGGCACAATTGAAGCTTATGCAATAAAAGTAAAAGCAGGTAAGCCAATAGTTTATGCTCCCGAATTCAGAAAAATTATTCCTTCAAGTAAAAAGGAGCTTGGCGATATAGAACTTGCTATCATTGATGGTTCCAGCAAAACTTCCCACGGGCAAGCAAAAGGACATGAAACTATAGAAGAAGGAATAAGATTAGGTAAAGAAATCCATGCCAAAAGAATCCTTTTTACAAATATAGGGCACAAAACTGATAAGCACGCAGAGCTTGAAAAATTTGTAAAGAGGGAGGGAGGAAGCAAGTTTGGAATTGCCTTTGATGGTCAAGAAATAAAGATGTAAAATCAACCTCATATGGCTAAGAAATTTAAATACAGCTTTTCTCCTATACTGACAGGCTCAGACCTCTCTCGAAGACGGCTTGCCCTCATGGAAGCCAAAAGCGAGAATCCAGGACCTGTCATTTGGTTTACAGCTGCTGTCCACGGAGATGAGGTCGGTGGAATAGTTATCATCCAGGAAATCTTCAAAAAATTAAAAAAGGGGCCTCTTTTAAAAGGGTTGCTCTACGCCTTTCCGCTTATGAATCCTATTGGTTTTGAGTCGGCAACAAGAAATATTCCCGTTAGTGAGGAAGACCTAAACAGAGCTTTTCCTGGTAACCCTAGCGGCTCCTTGGCAGAAAGAATTGCTGATACCATATTCAAAAAGATAATAGAGACAAAACCAAAATTGGTTCTTGATCTTCATAACGACTGGATGGATTCTATCCCTTACACGCTTGTTGATCCTAATCCTGGCGTTAAATACGAGAAAGAGTACGAGGCTACAGTGAGATTTGCTCAAAAAACAGGATTTCTAGTCGTAAACGAAGAGGAAGAAGATTCAGGCAGCAGAGAAAATCTAAGAAAAACACTTACGGGAAGTCTAATTAATATAGGCATACCGGCTATCACTCTTGAGCTGGGAGAAGCATATATTGTCAACGAGAAAAATGTCGAAATTGGAACTATGGCCATCTGGAACATCTTAGAAGATTTGGGGATGGTGAATAAAAATAATCTAACTCCTCTTTACGAGCTACCTTCTGAATTTAAAAATAAAATACTGAAATATTCCCACCAACCTGTAAGCTCCACCAGTGGAATAATAAGATTTTTGGTAAAGCCAGGTGAGAAGGTTCACAAAGGACAAAAGATGGCTAAGATTTATAATGTTTTAGGCAAGCTACGAGAAACAATTGTCGCTCAAAATGACGCCATCGTGCTAGGGACAACAGATTCCGCCGTCTCTTTACCAGGAGTACCTGTAGTCGCCTTAGGTATTTTATAGGACGATTTGGCTTTTGAAATTCCTCAGGAAAGGAGTAAACTAATATTGTGAATTTTAAACCTGTCCACGTTTATAAAAACAGACTTGATCGGAATCTTAACATTTTCCTTCTTTTTATACCGGCGGTAATTTTTGTCTTAATACTGCTGCTCTTTTTTTCTAAATATAATCAGGCACACTTGCCCAGAGATGAAAATGAAACCGTGCTTGGGGAAGAAGTAGAAGGTCTTGACAGACCAAGTCCTTTACCTGCACAATAATACTTGCATGAAAACCCTCGTTATAACTCTAGCTGCCTTAGTTCTTTTCTTGTTTTCACCATGGAATTTGGTTGCTCAAAGCCAAAAAGTCAGACCGAACCCTTTAAATCCCCAGAACTTGGAAGGGCACGAAGAAATTCGCGAGCAAATTGAGGAGCGCATTCAAAGTCGTATTGAAGAAAGAACAGAAATGAGAGCAACTAGGGAGGCTCGCCTGACTGAAAGGAGAAGAGTTCAAATTAGGACATACTTTGGCCGTCTGACAGGAAGGCTTGGGGCACTGACAGAACGGCTGAATATATTAACAGATAGAATAGAATCTCGCCTGGACAAGATTGCTGAAGATAACGAGAATATAGATACAGCTTCTATTAAAGCAGAAGTTGAAGAAGCCAAAGAGGCCCTTGCAGACACTGAAGCCACACTGAATGCTCTTGATGCTGAATTATTTCTTTCAGAAGATGATCCAAAAGAGGCATTTGTTGTTGTGAGAGAAACTATTCAGGAAATAAAGCAAGACTTAATTGAAGTTCACGGAATTTTAGTCCATGTAATTGGAGATATAAAGGGCTTGCGCGTTGGTATAACAGAACAGCCTAATTCAGCAACGTTGTTTTAATATGTTCAAGAAAAACACAATTTTAATACTTGCAGTCGCCTTAGTATTTTTTGCTGCTCTGGCATTTTGGCTTACAAAATATAAACCTTCCAACATCTTTTTCCAAAGAGAAATTCAAAAGCTAGAAACGCAGTCTTCATCTGATGAAGTTGGGGCCATAGAAGGAGACCTCGAAGAAACCGATCTTTCAAACCTCGATAAAGAACTGGGGGACATAGAGAAAGAAATAGAGGCCGCATACCAATAGGCAACTTTTAAATGAAGCAGATTTTACTTCCTATCCTAGTTGTTGTCGTCTTCATAATTTCTGTAGGATTACTGACGCAAAGAGTCCAAGACGGCAACTTGGCATTTCCCGAAACAAGAAATAATCAGACTCTTGAAAAAGAAGAAATTAAAATAGAAGATTCAACAATCTCGGTTGAAATAGTCAAAACAGAAATACAAAGGCGCCAAGGCCTTTCGGGTAAAGAAAATTTGCCGGAAGGGGAAGGTATGCTTTTTATATTTGAATCAAAAAACATCCAACCGCCTTTTTGGATGAAAGATATGAAGCTTGCAATTGACATTATTTGGATAGATGACGATAAAGTCGTTCAAATTGACAAAGACATCCAGCCGCCCGAGCCAAGAACTCCTGATAACGAACTTGTCCTCTACACCCCAAACCAGCCGATAGACTATGTCCTAGAAGTTAATGCAGGATTTAGCGAAGAAAACAAAATTAAAGTAGGCGACGGTGTCAATCTTTCTGTTATCGAGTAATTCATCATTTTTTGCTACGAAATCCACTTCTTGATATAATCCTATATTATGAAGCACGAAACGGAAGTTAGAGTCTCGTACAGCTCACTAATAAACCCCTGCCGACCAGACATAACCCTATTGTGGAATAATAAACGCTTTGTGTCTTGGGCCAAAGAAACAGGCTACCAAGGATTGGAATTTTTGCCCCTGAGGGGTACTGCAAGAGATGTTATAAGAAATCCTATCAATGTCTTATCTAACCTTCCAGAAATTAAATCTGGACATGTATTCTATAACCC
>JBAUDN010000103.1:0-4733 GCA_049678105.1 Microgenomates group bacterium | reverse complement strand
GGTAAATCAAGGAAAAAGGGAGGTAGAAAGAAAAAGTAACCACCTCCCTTAATCAAGAAAGTCGGTGCATATTATTGCACCGCTTTCTTTATATCAAACAACAGAATAACTTTCAAGGAAACTTCTTTTGAAAGCATTTTTAATAATTGTTAGCTCCATTATTAGTTTTGGTAGAAAGGTGTTCGAAATAACTAAACTTGGGATTACAGATTGTTACCTTTTATTTCTTGACAAAAACGGTTTTAAAAAGATACAATTCTCAGGCAACATGTCTTGTCAACCCTCACTTTATTGTTTTTTCAAGATCTTCATTGAGAAGGTTTGATAAAACACGGGAGAGTCCTGTAAAACAGAATAAACACTTTCCCAAAAGGAGGGTAGTTTTTTGAGAGAGGTGGGATATGGATAAACCTAAAATAGAAGAAATACAAATTACAGAACAAGGGTTTGAAGATTTGAAGAAAGAGCTTGACAAACTGGTTAATATCAAAAGACCCAAATTAGTCGAGAGGCTTTCCTATGCCAGAAGTCAGGGAGATTTAACAGAAAATAGCGATTACCACAATGCAAAGGAGGAGCTTGACTTTTTAGATGGAAGAATTGCCGAACTCCAAGAGATTATTAATAACGCGAAAGTTGTTAGAGGAGGCAGCAAAAACGGAGAAGTTGGTGTAGGAGCAAAAGTCACATTAAAGGTTAAGGGTAAGGAAGATGTTTACCATATTGTTGGTGAGTGGGAGGCAAACCCAACTAATAGAAAAATCTCACACATTTCTCCCTTGGGGCAGGCTTTGGTTGGCAGGAAAGTGGGAGATAAGGTAGAAGTGGAAGCTCCTGCAGGAAAAATTATCTACAAAATTTTGGCCATAGAATAACTTCCCTGCTACAATAAGCTTCAGGATGTACTGGGCGGATAAAATTGCGCAAGAAATCATTAAATCGAAAAAGTTTAAACCTTATTGGGTTGACGATATGAAAACTCCGTCAGGGAAAATTCATGTTGGTTCTTTACGGGGAATTTTAATTCATGATCTTATCTATAAAGCACTTCTTTCAAAAAACACAAAGGCAACTTTTTCTTATGTAATAGATGACCATGATCCAATGGACAGCCTTCCTGTGTATCTTGATAAGAAGAAATACTTACCTCACATGGGTAAGCCACTAAATACTGTTCCTGCGCCTAAACCTGGTTTTGCATCCTACGCAGAGTATTTTGCCAAAGAATTTATAGGCGTTTTCAATGCACTAGGAGCAAAACCGAAAATTATTTGGGCATCGAGTCTTTATAAATCAGGCAAGATGGACGGAGTTATCCGTACGGTGCTTGATAAAGCGCAGATTATTCGAGATATCTATAAAGAAGTATATGGAGAGGCAAAACCTCGTGATTGGTCTCCTTTCCAAGTAATTTGCCTCGAGTGTGGAAAAGTGGGAACAACCAAAGTTTTTGATTGGGACGGCGAGACAGTTGCTTTTAAATGTGAACCTGATTTAGTTGATTGGGCTAAAGGGTGTGGACACGAAGGAAGAGTTAGCCCATTTGGAGGAACAGGTAAAATTCCCTGGAAAGTTGAGTGGGCGGCCAAGTGGATGGTTATAGGTGTTACTATCGAAGGTGCCGGGAAGGATCACATGACTGCAGGAGGATCCCATGAAGTTGCTGCAAGAATATGTGAGAGAGTGTTAAATTACCCTGTTCCTTATCCCTTTTCGCACGAGTTCTTTCTTATTGAAGGCAGGAAAATGGCATCATCTAAAGGTCGTGGAGCATCTGCAAAAGAAGTTTCAGAAATAATACCTTCCTACCTTCTGCGATTCTTAATGGCTCGCGTAAAATATAACCGAGCTATTGATTTTGATCCGGTTGGTTGGACTATTCCAGATCTTTTTGACGAATATGATAGAACTGCCAGAATTTACTGGGATAAGGGAGCAAAAAAAGATCTAGGCCGAATTTTTGAACTCTCACAACCGGATAGTGAGCCACCAAAGAAAATGTTTTTACCTCGCTTTCGAGATGTTGCTCAAGTTGCTCAAATGCACAATATTGACGCCCAGAAGTATTTTGAGGACAAAAAAGGTAGCGAACTTACTGCTAGCGAGAGAAAAACTCTTTTAGAGAGAACAAAATATGCCAAGATCTGGCTTGATGGTTATGCACCAAAAGAGGCTATTTTTAGGATTCAAGATAAACTTCCGGAAAAAGCAAAAAAACTTTCTACAAAACAGAAAGAATACTTAGGACGACTTACCACTTTAATTAATAAAACAAAAGGTGCAGAGGAGTTTGAAAAAAAGATGTACGGGCTTGCAAAGGAGATTAACATTCCAACAAAGGATGCTTTTCGCGCCGTATATCTTGCTCTTCTAGGTAAAACTCACGGACCAAAGGCTGCCTGGTTAATCATGGGGGAGAAAAGTAAGGTGATGAAAATATTGGAAGGAGTAGCAAAATGATTACAAGAAAGCAGGCATTAGAGCTTTTGCATAAAAATATGCAGAATCAGAATTTGAGAAGACATTGTTATGCAGTGGAGGCGGTAATGCGGGCTTTAGCAAGACACTTTAAAGAGGATGAAGAAAAATGGGGAACAATTGGTCTTCTTCATGATGGTGATTATGAGAAGACAAAAGATAAACCAGAAAAACATACACTAATGATGGTTGAATGGTTAAAACAAATGGGTGAAACAGATGAGGAAATATTAAGTGCAATACTCTCACATAATTACGCTCACACGGGTCAAAATCCCCCTAAAAATAAACTCGAATGGGCACTATATTGTTGTGACGAACTGACTGGATTAATAGTTGCGGTTGCTTTGGTAAAACCGGATAAAAAATTAGCATCTGTTACTATTGATTCAATTATGAAGAAATGGAAGCAAAGATCCTTTGCGGCAGGAGTAAAAAGAGAGCAGATTGAAGAATGTGAACCACGATTAGGAATTCCCTTAAAGGAGTTTGTTCAGATTGCACTTGAAGCGATGCAGGGGATTTCCAAGGACTTGGGACTATGAAACTGAAGCGCTTGATCTTTGGTACCACAAACCCTGCAAAACTCAAAGAATGGTCCGAACTTTTAGAGAGTGTTGTTCCCCTTGTAGGAATTTCTGAATTTGGAGAACTTCCTAAACCCAGGGAGAGTGGTAAATCTTTTGCTGAGAATGCACGAGAGAAGGCATCCCATTACGCAAAGCTCACTGGAGAATATGTTATTAGTGAGGATGGTGGTTATGAGATTGATGTCTTAGGAGGCGCCCCGGGCATCATGAGTCGCAGAATATTGCCAGGAGGCAAAGATGGGACGGACCAAGAATTAATAGATTTTGTATTGAAGAAGCTTAAGAATGTACCTTTTGGCAAGAGAACGGTCAAACTTACAACCTCAATCGCCCTTTCAGACCCTAAAGGAAATATTATTTTCGAGGGAAGGGCAAGTTCTAAAGGGGTAGTTTGTCAGGAACCTGGCCCCATTCTTATTCCAGGGTACCCATATAGAACGATTCACTTTTTCCCTAAATTAGGTAAAACTTACGCTGAACTAACCCGAAAAGAACGTAAAAAATATAGCCACAAGAAGAAAATTGCAAGAAGATTGACTAAATTTTTGCTAGAATAGACCAAGGATGTTGGATATTAATTTTATTCGCAAAAATCCAGAAAAGGTTAAAGAGGCGGTTGTTGCAAAGCAGCTTAAATCCTCTCTGGTTGATAAAGTTTTGGAGTTGGATGAGAAAAGGCGGAAGCTATTGCAGGAGATTGAAGAGCTGCGGGCAAAAAGAAATAAATTTGCAAAAGAGAAGAATGTTGAAGAAGGGAAGAAGGTAAAAGAGGAGCTAAAGAGGAAAGAGCCTGAACTTTCTAAAGTTGGAGAGAAATACAAGCTAGCGCTTTTTCAAATTCCAAATCTTCCGGCTGATGATGTAAAGATTGGTAAAGACGAAAATGAGAATGAGGTTTTAAGAAAGTGGGAGACTCCAAAGAAATTTTCTTTTAAACCCAAAGATCATCTTGAACTTGGCAAAGCTTTGGACATTATTGATGTTGAGCGCGCCGCAAAAGTTTCAGGAACACGCTTTGGATATCTAAAAGGTGACGCCGTTCTTCTGGAATTTGCCTTGGTGCAATATGCTCTTGAAACGTTGGCGAAAGAAGGTTTCATTCCAATAGTTCCACCGGTTCTTATTAAGAAAGAGGCCATGAGAGGGATGGGGTATCTGGAACACGGAGGGGAGGAGGATATGTATGTTCTTGAAAAGGATGGCCTTGTTTTGGTCGGAACCTCGGAACAATCAGTTGGGCCAATGCATATGAATGAAATTTTGGTGGCAAAAGATTTGCCAAAGAGATATGCAGCATTTTCTGGTTGCTTTAGAAGAGAGGCCGGCTCATATGGAAAAGACACAAGAGGAGTCTTAAGAGTACATCAGTTTGATAAAGTTGAAATGTTTTCTTTCACTAAATCTGGAGATTCTGACAAAGAGCATGAATATCTTTTAGGGTTGCAAGAGAAACTGTTTCAAGCTTTGGAAATACCATATCAGGTAGTCAAGATGTGTACAGGCGATTTAGGCGCTCCTGCTGCAAGAAAGTATGACATTGAAGCTTGGATGCCGGGGCAGGGGAAATATAGGGAAGTGACTTCTACTTCTAATACAACTGATTTTCAGGCAAGAAGACTAAATATTAAATATGATGAGAAAGGTAAAACAAAATATGTACATACA
>JBAUDN010000102.1:0-1753 GCA_049678105.1 Microgenomates group bacterium | reverse complement strand
TCAAAAAACCTGTTGCAATCAAAGAAAAAACACTTAACACAAATGTTCTTCCCGTTAAAACTACAATACCCTTAACGGCCCGTTTTTTAACAGCCTCAAGCGTAATTTCTAATGTTGGATCTAAATGTTCTTCAGGAAAAGTCTCAGCCACAAACAAATTGTAGCATAGTGTAAAATAACTTAGTGAAATCTAAGATTAAAACGCAAGATGTCGTGATTCTGCTGGGCTTAGTTTTTTGGCCGCTAAGTCTCTTTTTAGCTAACTCTTCTATAAACTTCATCCGATATACTCTCCCTGCTGTTCTAATGGTAATAAGTTTAGTCCTCTTCAAAAAACAATCAAAGTTGTATTTTCTACCAATTTTACTAATCCCTGTAATCGAACCTAAATTGGTTCTGTTACCGATAGGAGTGGCTATTGCTGATTTTTTTTGGAATAAAGCCAATAAAAAAACTTTTGCATTTTTAGCTACGGCACTATTAGTGCTAGTTTTGACATGGAGGGGATTTTCTAGTCAGACCATTTTTACCCTTGATTACGAAGCCCGCCAAGCAGTAATCAGAAAAACACAGCTTTATCGAACGGTATTTATGGCCAGACTTTTCCATAACAAAGCGCGTATTTGTATTGATAAATTCAACGACAAATTCTTCGCCCTAACTGATCCCAACAATTACTTTTTCGGCTTTCATCCCCGTCAAATAGTTTTGGACAATCAAAATCTAAATAAATTCCCATTTGCCGCATTACCATTCGTTCTTTTTGGTATCTATCATCTTGATAAAAGCAAGGACAAAAGATTCATAATCAACATTTTCATCGCCAGCCTACTTTCCCTTTCAATCCTAACAATTTTTGACAGAAACGACTTCGTTTTATGGTTACCGATATCTCTAACTTTTATCCATGGGGTTAAACAATTCAGTAAAAGATTTAAGATGTCAAAAATTTTCTTTTTCCTGTTTATTCTTTTCTCTATACCGGGACTTATTAGGATTTTTGTTCAATGAAAAAAATCGCTGTTGCTGCAATCTTGGTGCTCGCAATCTTACTGGGAATTATTACCAGATTTTATAAGCTTGGGGAAGCACCAGCAGGCCTATACCTCGATGAAGCCGCTCAAGGATACAGCGCCTATTCAATCTTAAAAACCGGGAAAGACGAATTTGGCAAGCCTTTCCCAATAGTTTTTCGATCATTTACCGATTTTAAAACTCCGGTTTATATCTATATGCTAGTTCCACTGATACCAATATTTGACCTTACTAAATTCACCGTCCGTTTGCCTTCTTTTATTTTTAGTATCTTAACTCTTCCTTTGATTTATCTTTTACTAAAAGAGATCGCTCCCAAAAAACTCGCCAAATCGCTATCTTTAACTACTGCCTTGCTTTTGGCAATTTCCCCTTGGCATGTACTTTTCGGGAGGACTAACTTTGAATGCAATGTCGCTCTCTTTTTCTTCCTCGCTGGAGTTTACTTCTTCTATAGGGGACTCAAGAAACCTGCAAATCTACTTGTCTCTGCCTTCATGTTTGCCATTGCCATTCCGGCATATCATGCACAAAGGATAGTCACGCCCCTTATCATGCTTGTCTTGTTTATTAAACACCGAAAGAGATTGCTGGATTTAAAGAGTCGTCCTTTTCTCTTTCTTGGAATAGCTGTTGGTTTTCTTATCTCTTTACCCACTTTAAGTGTTACCTTTACGCCAGGTTTTTTAGCAAGGGCTTCTGGGTTGAACATCTTCTC
>JBAUDN010000101.1:0-3489 GCA_049678105.1 Microgenomates group bacterium | reverse complement strand
AATAAAACTTAAGTGCAAGGCCTCCGGGAGTAGTTTCCGGATTCCCAAACATAATACCGATTTTGTGCCTTATCTGGTTTGTAAAAACAAGAATAGTTTTGGACTTGGAAATTGCACCCGTCAGCTTTCTTAAAGCCTGACTCATAAGTCGAGCTTGCATACCCATAACGGCATCTCCCATCTCGCCCTCAAGCTCTGCTCTGGGAACTAAAGCTGCAACTGAATCGACAATAATTACATCAAGTGCACCAGAACGAACCAGTGTTTCAGTAATTTCCAAAGCTTGCTCTCCCGTGTCAGGTTGTGACATCAAAAGATCGTCCAGGTTAACACCTATTATTTCTGCTCGTGCAAGATCAAGCCCATGCTCTGCATCAACAAACGCCACTTGTCCTCCTGACTTTTGTGCTTCAGCAATAATATGAAGTGCTAGGCTAGTCTTACCAGAAGCCTCGGGCCCATAAATCTCAACTATTCTTCCTCTTGGCAGACCACCAACTCCCAATGCTAAATCGATCGCAATTGAACCCGTAGGAACAACACTAACCTTAAGCCTGTCCTCTGCTTTTTGTCCCAAGCGCATAATGGAGCCTTTACCGTATTGCTTTTCAATTTGATCCATTGCAAGTTTTATTGCCTGAAGTTTTTGAGAAGAACCTTCTTTCCTTTCCGCCTTTTTAACTTCCTTTTTCTTCTTTCGTACCATTGCGTTTTGTTATAACATTTTGACCCATAAAAAACAAGTATGTTTTGTGTTAAGATATCGTCACTACGGGGAGTAGTTTAGTGGTAGAATGCGCCGATGGGGTCGGTGCGGCCCGAGTTCGATTCTCGGCTCCCCGACTCAAGCTACTCTCTCCTTTAAAGCACTGTAAAACTTCTCCAAGTAGTCCTCCGCCTTATCCCAATGATGCTCACCCAATCCTCTTTCTGCCAAATTTCTTTCAACTTTTGCCATAATTCTTAAATGAGCTGCTTTGGCCGCTTGAAAGAGTGAAATTCTATATACCTCGGCGTACAACTGCCTGGCTGTCTCTTCAGCACCATCTGCCGCTTCAATACTTTCTTTATTTCCCATTCCCTGCCATAACTTTACTTCCAAAGAAGCAGCCAATGAAGGCTCAAAAGCAAGTTTTAATTCATCTTTTATAAGTCTGTAAAAATCTTTAAGTGGTTTCTTAGCCTCTTCCCATTTATTCTCTCTTCTTCCCACTAAGGCCTTTGCCATAAGCTTTGCGCCTTGGGTTGCCAATTTTTTAGAAAGACCATACTGTTCTCTTAAATGTTTTATTGCATAATCCCTAAATCTTGCCCCCTCCGGAATATGTCTTAATCTCCACCAAGCAAGCTCTAAGTTTGCCGTAACTTCGGGTCTGAATCTAAGATGAACCACCTTATCCTTCCCCCCAAATCTACGTCGCCGACGACTATAATCTAGAATAGCTGCTTTTAGATTCTCTGGGTTCATGTCTGGAAGATGACTTTCTTCAAAGTAGAACTCTGTATAAACCATTTGCCAAGGCAAATATCCACTCGTCCTTTGTTCTCCTGAAGTTCGAATAAAAAGATCGGGATAGGGATAAGGCTGCCTTGCTGTGTCTAGATATGAAGCAAAGAGTTCTTCGTCAACTTTCTCAGCGGGAACTTCATCTTTGACGATCTTTTTAACAGCTCTTAATATTTCATCCCTACCGCCATAATCTAAAGCCACATTTAAAATATATTTGTGGTTGTCTTTTGTTTCCTTCTCGGTTTTTTTAATTAATCTAAGAATATCGGCCGGAAGCCTATCTTTTCTTCCTAAATGAACAAACCTAATCCCTTCCTTTCTCGCTCTTTCCAACTCTTCTTTTAGGGTTTTTTTAATAAGAGAAAATATTTTTGCTTTTTCCTTTGGTGGACGCTTCCAGTTTTCAGTTGAGAAACCCCAAATAGTTACCGTGTAAACACCCCAATCTCTGGCCGCATCCATAACCTCCCTTATTGCTTTAGCACCATATTCGTGACCTTTGGTTACAGGGAGCCCACGAGATCTTGCCCAACGTCCATTTCCATCAAGAATAATGGCTATATGATCTGGAACCTTCGTGCCTCGTGGGAGGGTAATTTTAACTTTTTTAGGCATGGTTAAAATTATATCATACGGTCCCAAAAATCATGTGAGTAACTTCTAATTGTCTCTTTTCTGTAATTTCGGATATAATTCAAAAACTATGTCGACAAAAACTGAAAGATCTTCACACCCCGCAATCAAAATTCTTGAAAGTTACAAAAAGCTCGTCTGGCCCGAAATTAAAAGATATTTAAGAGATCCAATCTTACCTCCTTCCTTTCGAATCCCCCAAAAATACCAAAAGGACACTCAGACCTATTGGAAAATAGTCAAAGAATACCCTAAGCGCCAAGGAAAATATCTAAGACCTACACTTCTTTTACTCGCCGCAGAAGCAATGGGTCAAGAACCGAAAATCGCCATAAAAACTGCTGCTGCTATGCAGTTGTCTGAAGATTGGCTACTGATCCATGATGATTTCCAAGACCATTCTGCTGTACGAAGGGGTAAGCCAACTTTGCACAGAATGTTTGGGCCTGAACTAGCTGTCAATGCCGGGGACACTCTCCAAATAATTATGTGGAAAATGCTAATAGATAATCAACACGTCATGGGAAAGAAGAAAGCCTTGGATTTGGCTAATGAGTTTTACACAATTCTCAAACGAACCGCTGATGGACAAGCAATTGAAATTATGTGGGCCAAAAGTAGAAAAACAGATTTCAAAGATGAGGATTGGTTTTTTATTGCCGATGGTAAGACAGCTTATTACTCCATTGCTGGTCCAATGCGGTTGGGAGCTATGATCGCAGGTGCCAGCACTAAACAACTCAACCTACTTGCTAATTTTGGTCTATACCTTGGTCGATGTTTCCAATTGGCTGATGATATTTTAGATTTAACTTCAGCTTACAAAGGGCATGCTCAACAAATTGGTAGCGATGTTTATGAAAGCAAAAGAACAATAATGCTCTCACACTTAATAAGAAACACTAATCAAAAAGATAAAAAAAGAGCCCTCTCGATAATAAAAAAACCAGTAGAAGAAAAAACTAAAAAGGAAGTTGAATGGATAATAGAAAGAATGCATCATTATGGAAGTATCCAATACGGAAAAGGACTTGCTAAGAAACTAAAAGAAAAAGCATATGAAATATTCAAAAACGACCTTGGTTTCCTCTCACATCAGCCAGCAAAAGATCACTTAGAGATTCTTATAAACTTTGTTTTAGAAAGAACCCATTAATTTACCTCTTTGGAGATTGTTTCTTTCTGCGAGCCTTACCTCCCGTTCCCACTTTACGACGCTCTCTGACCCTGGCATCTCGGGTAAGAAGTCCTGCTTTTTTAAGTGGAGATCTAAATTTTTCTGTGTCTAATTTTGCAAACGCTCTTGCAATTCCATGAACTGTTGCACCAAGCTGTCCTTTTTTACC
>JBAUDN010000100.1:0-14054 GCA_049678105.1 Microgenomates group bacterium | reverse complement strand
AATAAAAGCAGGTTAAACAAAAACGGGATAAAATTGATAGACCAAGCAATCATAGCTTTCTAAATTTACAATAATTAGTGTTTAATTGAAAGGGTTTTTGTGCTTTGCAAGAATATTCTTTCAAGGTTATACTTGCCGTAATAATGATTAATCGCTTGTTTGGCTTTTTCTCACATAATGTCGGAATAGATTTGGGTACTGCCAATACATTAATTTGGGTGAGTGGTAAAGGCATAGTTATTAGAGAACCCTCGGTTGTTGCCAGACACAAAAAGAGCAAAGAAGTTTTAGCGATTGGTTCATCAGCAAAAAGAATGTTGGGCCGAGTTCCTGCAACAATTGAAACCATAAGACCATTAAAAGATGGTGTGATTGCGGATTTTGATGCAACTGCTGCCATGCTTGATTATTATGTAAAGAAGGTTCATGAATCGGGAACTGTAATCCCTAAAATTCCAAGACCGAGGGTTGTAATTGGGATTCCATCCGGAGTCACAGAAGTAGAAAGGAGGGCCGTTGCCGATGCAGCCGTTTCTGCAGGAGCAAGAGAAGCGCATCTTGTTGAAGAACCAATGGTTGCTGCTATTGGGGCAGGACTATCTATTGAAGAGCCGGATGGAAAGTTTATAGTTGATATTGGCGGCGGGACAGCTGAAATTGCTGTAATTTCATTAGGAGGTATTGTTTTGGGACGGTCAATGAGAATTGCCGGTGATGAGATGAATGAGGCCATTGCCAATTATGTTAGATTAAAATATTCGCTCCTTTTAGGTGAAGAAACTGCCGAAAAGGTAAAAATTGATATTGGTTCCGTCATCTCAGGTAAGGAAAAGTTCCATGTCGTTAGAGGTAGAGATTTGGAATCTGGTCTTCCCAAATCAATTAAACTTTCAAGTTCAGAAGTGCGGGAGGCATTGGCGCCCATTGTTCAGGAAATAATCGGCAACATAATTGAAACCCTTGAAGAAACACCGCCCGAACTTATTTCGGATATCATGGAGAAAGGAATTGCCATGGCGGGTGGAGGGTCGCTTTTACCCGGAATTGACAAAATTGTTTCGGAGGAAACCAAGATGCCTGTTTGGATAGCCGATGATCCAATGACATGTGTAGTTAGGGGGTGTGGGAAAGTTTTGGAAGACACCTCTCTCCTTAGGAAAATTAAAGTTACAAAAGGGTTATGAGAGAAAGCTGGCTTGGTTGGTTTTTGCGAGGGATTCTCATCTTGGGATGCCTGATATTGGTTGGAAGATTATTTGAGTTGCAGATTATCAAGGGAGAGTATTTTAGAGATTTGGCAGAAGGGAATAGAATCAGACGTGTCCCTATTACTGCAGCTCGTGGGAAAATCTTCGCTCGGGGTGGAGAAGTTTTGGTTGGAAACAGAGAGGTTAAGAAACAGGTAGTTTTTAAGCCAGAGTCCGGTTATGAGAAATTAGAAGATTTTGGAGATGTCTCCGATGAGGAAATAATTACAGAATGGGCAAGAGTTTACAAGATTGGATCTTCTTTTGCTCACGTTAGCGGCTACTTGGGAGAAGTAAATAAAGATGAGCTTAGCAAGATAAACCCGGAGTGTCCGGAAAAAGGACCGATGAAAATGGGTTCTCTTATTGGAAGGGGTGGATTAGAACAGGAGTACGAATGTTTACTGTCCGGGATTGACGGAGAAGAATTGGTCGAGGTTGATTCCTTGGGAAAGAAAATCCGTGTTCTTGGGAGGAGAGAACCCGTTCCGGGGCAAGATATTCAAACAAATATTCATTTTAATTTACAACAAAAAGTAGCTGAAAAAATGGAGGGAAAAGAAGACCTGCCCGCTGGCCGGCAAGGAGCCATTGTGGTTACTGATATAAAGGGTGAAGTACTAGCACTTTATTCCTCTCCATCTTTTGATCCAAATATTTTTGTCAAAGGTGGCAATTCGGCAGAAATAGAGAGGGTTTTAACAAATAGCGACCTTCCCCTTTTTAATCGAGCAATAAGCGGAGCATTCGCTCCAGGTTCGGTTTACAAACCGGTAGTTGCCATTGCGGCTCTTGAGGAGGGAGAAATTGATAAAGATTTTGTCTATGAAGACACCGGTCAAATTGTAATTGAAACGCCTTATGGAATCTTTTCTTATTCTAACTGGTATTTTACCCAGTACGGCAGGACAGAAGGTGAAATTAAGTTAGTCCGTGCAATAGCTCGCTCTACAGACACCTTCTTCTACAAGATCGGAGAACTTGTTGGTATTGAAAAATTAGTAGAATGGTCTCATAAATTTGGATTAGGAGAAAAGACGGGAATTGATTTACCGGGAGAAATTACCGGTCTTATTCCAAGCCCCGAGTGGAAGGAAAGGGTAAAGGGTGAACGCTGGTTTTTGGGAAATACATACCATATTGCCATTGGACAAGGGGATATAGCATTGAGCCCGATCGGGGTTAATAGCGCCATTTCAGTTATTGCCTCAAATGGCTATTTATGTACTCCAAGAATTATGAAAACACAGGATTGCCATAAATTAGGATTGAATAACGAAAACTTGAATCTTGTGAAGCAAGGTATGACTGGGGCTTGTAGCCAAGATGGAACCGGTTATACATTTTTTGACTTTAACCCGCAAATTGCCTGCAAAACTGGTACTGCCGAAACGAATGAGGAAGGGGTTACACATGCATGGTTTAGTGTTTTCGGACCATCAGATTTTCCCGAAGTTGTGGCAACCGTTCTTGTAGAAAAAGGAGGAGAAGGATCGCGTGTAGCAGGCCCTATTGCTCGGGAAATTTTTGACTATTGGTTTGAACAATCGAGATGAAAAAAGAAATCTGCAAACTGCACTGGCAAGATAAGCATTATCCGAAAAATCTTCTGGCATTACCCGATAATGAAAGACCAAAACTCCTTTATGTTTCCGGAGAGATTAAGAAGAGAAATAGAAAAGCGGTTGCCGTAATTGGATCAAGGAAGATGACAACTTATGGTCGGAAAGTGGCTGTTACTTTTGCAAGAGAACTTGCCAGAAAAGGCATCACAATTGTTTCAGGACTAGCCCGCGGCATAGATACTGTTGCCCATAAAGCCGCCCTGAGCGCAGGTGGCAGGACGATAGCAGTACTCGGGTGTGGTTTGGATATAATATATCCGCCGGAGAATAAATTTCTTGCAGAAAAAATTAGGAAGAACGGCGTATTGATTTCGGAATTTTCACCGGGAACAAAACCACTTGCTAGAAATTTCTTGACCAGGAACAGAATAATTTCAGGACTTTCTTTGGCAGTTTTGGTTGTTGAAGGAGCTAGAAGAAGCGGAACGCTGTCAACCGCGGCTTGGGCGGCAAACCAAGGAAGGGAAGTCTTTGCTGTTCCCGGACCCATAAATTCCCCTCTTTCCCAGGCGCCGCTTTTTTTGATAGAAAACGGGGCACAAATTGCCAGAAAACCAAAAGACATACTTGACGTGATTGTCTAAAATAAGGTTTTATATTAAAGACATGAAGTTAATAGTTGTTGAAAGCCCTACAAAAGCAAAAACAATCACCCGTTTTGTCGGGGGGGATTTTAATGTAGTGGCGACAATGGGGCACATTAAAGATCTTCCTAAATCAAAACTTGGAGTGGATATTGAGAAAG
The DNA here is from genome assembly GCA_049678105.1 of Microgenomates group bacterium. Lineage (GTDB taxonomy): Bacteria > Patescibacteriota > Microgenomatia > UBA8517 > UBA8517 > JBAUDN01. Next base: position 10,437 of record JBAUDN010000100.1, on the reverse strand, counting down.
ACTTCAAACCAAATTATGTGATTATCAAAGAAAAAGGAGAAAGCATAGAAGAGATTGAGAAATTTGCCAAGAAAGCAGAAAAAATCTATTTAGCAACAGATCCTGATCGAGAGGGAGAAGCGATTGCCAGTCACGTTTTTGAGATTTTTCAAGAGAACGGAAAAAAGAAAATATCAAAAGATAAATTTGCAAGAATTGTTTTCCATGAAATTACAAAATCTGCGGTCAATAAGGCAATTGGCAATTCCCGGAACATTGACAAAAAACTGGTAAACGCTCAAATCGCAAGAAGGGTTTTAGATAGATTGGTTGGTTATGAACTTTCCCCGCTTCTTTGGAAAAAAATAAGGCGTGGACTTTCTGCAGGGCGAGTACAAACTGTTGTCGTGAGACTTATTGTTGAGCGGGAGAGGGAAATAGAGAAGTTTAAGCCGGATGAGTATTGGGAAATTTTCTGCGAACTTGTTCAAATTAGCGGTAAAAAAGCCAAAATAACGGTTAAGTTGGCAAAGATAGATGAGAATAAAGCTGATGTTACAAATAAAAAGGTTGCTAATCAGACAGTTGCTGATCTTAAAAAGGCAAAGTATAAAATCCTGTCTATTGTCAAAAAAGATGTAAAGAAAAATCCTTACCCTCCTTTTACAACTTCCACAATGACACAAGCTGGTGCAAGACTTTATCACTGGTCAGCTAAAAAGACGATGTCGGTTGCCCAGAAACTGTATGAAAGAGGTTTAATTACATATCACAGGACTGACTCCACCAACATTGCTGGCTCCGCCATTAAAAAAGCCCGAAAATATATTGAGGAAGAGTATGGCCCTGCTTATTTACCGGAAAAAGAAAGAATTTACAAAACCAAGGCAAAAGTTGCTCAAGAGGCTCATGAAGCAGTAAGGCCAACAAAAATTAAGACAAAGCCCAAATTCTCAGGGAAATATAGTAAAGATGCAGAAAGGCTTTATAGTCTAATCTGGAAAAGATTTGTTGCTTGTCAAATGAAGGAAGCTCTTTATGATGAGACGACAGTAGAAGTTGAGGCGGCTGATGGTAAAAAGTATCTTTTAAGGACATCAGGAAGGATAACGAAGTTTGATGGTTGGAGAAAAGTTTTTGGAAAAACGACTGGTGATGCAGAACAAGAACTGCCAGAGCTCGAAGTTAATGAGCCACTTAAATTAGTGAAGGTTGACCCGCAACAGAAATTTACAGAACCTCCTGCAAGATATAATGAGGCCTCACTGATTAGAACTTTGGAAAAGTTGGGTATTGGGCGCCCTTCTACATATGCACCGACTATTTCCACTATTCAGATAAGAAACTATGTTGAGAAAAAAGAAAGAAAGTTTTATTCCACCCCAGTGGGAGTTGCAGTTAACGACTTTTTGATAAAAAATTTTCCCGGTGTTTTTGATTATTCATTTACGGCAGAAATGGAAGATGATTTGGATAAAATTGCGGATGGCGAAGAAAAGTGGGTGAAATTAATAAGTAGTTTCTGGAAACCGTTTGGTAAAAAGTTGAAAAATGTTGAAGAAAAAGCCAAGCGGGTAAAGATTGAAACTGAAAAATTAGGTAAAAAATGTCCAGAATGCAAAAAAGGAGAATTGGTTATAAGAATTGGTAAGTTTGGTAAGTTTATTTCTTGTTCACGATTTCCGGATTGTGATTATGCAGAGAAGTACATTGAAAAGATTGGAATGAAATGTCCGGATTGCAAAAAAGGAGATGTGATTATTAGACAGACAAGAAAAGGGAGAAAATTCTTTGGATGCTCAAAGTTTCCCGATTGCAAATGGGCTTCTTGGAGAAACCCCTTAGTTAAAAGCGAGAAATCTACTGGTTGACAGAAAGCTCTCTGGTTGGTAAAAAGTCCTGTATGGCCAAACAGAGCTTTCAATACTCACTTCTTTCAGATAAGAGAATTCTTGAACACATACGACAAGGCAATATTGTTATAGACCCCTTCAACAGAAAAAACTTAGGAACAACAAGTTACGATGTAAGTTTGGGAAAATATTATTTTCAAGAACAGAAGCCCGAGCCGGGTTTTACCATATATAGTCCATGGAGTAAACGAGATGTCAAACGGATTTGGGGGGAGCCCCAAAAGGCAGTAGTAGCAGGTAAATATTCAGAGAAAACAAAGCGCGAATTACCTGAAGGTATAAAAAAGAATGATTTGGTGATCTGGGTTCCTCCCGGCGAAACTTTTCTATGCCACACCGAAGAATTCATTGGTGGTCAGAATATAGTTACCACGATGATGAAGGCCCGATCATCATTGGGAAGGAATTTTATAGAAGTCTGTAAATGTGCGGGATGGGGGGACGTAGGATATATAAATAGATGGACAATGGAAGTTACCAATAATTCAAGGCATCATACAATTCCTTTAGTAGAGGGAAGAAGAATAGCACAAATTGCTTTTTTTGAAGTAGATCCTATTGCTGGAAAAGATTACGTAGTGCAAGGGAAATATCAAAGAACAAGAAGTTTCAAAAAAATCAAAAAGGATTGGAAACCAGAAGACATGTTGCCGAAAATGTGGAAAGACAGAGAGGTCAGGAAATAAGTTTATAAAAATATGACAGAAAGAATACCTGAAATAATTTCTTTTAGGCCCGTGGAAACCAAGGAGGGATATTTGCCGGCTGTGCACAGAGAGGTTTTTTATACAGGAAAAGGTACACCATATTTAAAAGGACCAGGTGTAATTATGGTTTCTACTCCAAAGGTAGATTTGCGAGGGATGGAAGGCTTTTTGTCGGGATTTCCAGAAGAATTTCGGTTCGTTGAGTATCTGGATGACCCTGACCCTCTTCTTCCTACCGAACAACTTTGTAAAGCCGCTGGTCAGTTGTGCTATATGAGCTTCGGCCCGGAAAGAACGTTTAATAAGGACGCCCAGGAGTATTTTGAAAGGTTAATTTCTTCAGGACACGGGTCTGTTTTAGAGCATGCAACTTTTGGATTCCTTTTATATGGATTAACAAGAGATGACACACATGAGCTTGTTCGACATCGGGCGGGTACTGCTTATTCACAAGTAAGCCAACGGTATGTATCAGGAAAGGTTTTAAGATTTGTTGAGAAAATGGAGTATCAAGACGATAAGGAGTTGCACGAAAGGTTTATTAAGTGGATAGATCTTGCCGCTGAAGAATATGAGGAAAGGACAAGAATTCTAATGCAGAGGCAAAAAGGTGGGAAAAGAATTTTATCAGGAGAGACGAAAACAGATTTGAGGAAGAAGGTTCAGCAAACAGCCAGATCAGCTCTTCCCAATGAAACAGAGGCCCCGATTTTTATGACAGCCAATGTTAGGGCGTGGCGGCATATTATAAATATGCGGGCAAGCGAACACGCAGCAACAGGTATCAGAAAACTAGCCTTTGGAATTTATCGTTGTCTTAGAACGACATCGCCAATGCTCTTTGCCGATATGCAAGCAGTACACTTACCTGATGGAACTCATGCAGTAACTACTCAGTATCCAAAAGTTTAATATGACAGAAAAATTAAAAACCGAGGAAACCCGAAAAAAGAAGGATAACGAGCCTAATCCACGGTATCCATATTTTGGATTGATTGGTGCAGTTGGTGTTGGAAAAAGTAAATTGGCAGGGTTAGTTCGCAGCGATTTCGGTATAAAGTTAGCCCAAGAACAGTTTATGGAAAACCCTTATTTAAAAGGCTTTTACGAAGAGGATCCGAAGAAATTTAGTTTTGATGCTCAGATGTTTTTCCTACTGGATAAGGCCCGGCAAATGAGACCACTCAGGAGAGATTTGCAGGAGAGGTCGGCCATGCATGATCCAGCTCTTGTTCAAGATATATCAATAGAGAAGGTGCAATGGAGGAAAGGCTGGATAAACGATGACCATCATGAGGACTACGAGAGAACACATAAGAGCCTAATAGCAGATAATTTTCTTCCGACCCCGGATGTCTATGTAGCGCTTTTAGCAAAAAAAGAAACTGTAAGAGAGAGGATTATGAAACGCGGCCGAAAGATGGAGCTTTCTATGATGGAAAAACATCCGGACTACTTTGATTTAATAACAGAAGAGATAAATACATGGATTAGAGAAAATAGATATAAAATACCGATGGTTGTGATAGAGACAGATGAGGTGGATTTTGTGAACGATGATTTATCGAAAGAGAAAGTAGTGGAAGAGATTAGGGCCTGGGCAAGCTATTACATTAATAGCCCTCACCAGTTGGACGGAAGAGCAAGCGATGGTGCAAAACTGATATTTCCAAATTTCTTAAGAGTACCACGTAACGTTGTAGATTTACCCCCCGGTCTGCCAGTCGAAAATAAAAGATTTTATAACAGATGATATGAAAGAAAAAGTTGATCGGCTAACAATTAATTATAATTGCGAAATGCATGTCAATCCCTATCCTGGGATGCTGGTTGCTTTAGAAGGTCTTGACGGAAGTGGTTCTAGTACTCAAGCTAGAGATTTAGTGGATTATTTGTTCTTTGAACTCAGCCTTAATACTTGGTTGACCAAAGAACCCACAGAAGGACCCATTGGTGCACCGATAAGACATATACTTTCCCGTAAACTTGAAATGGATAGTCAAACATTACAGATGATGTTTACTACTGACCGCTCCGATCATCTAAATGAATCAAGAGGAATTATAACTAGACTTAAAAATAAATCATTAGTTATAACAGATAGATATCTTTGGTCGACACTTGCTTATGGTTATGCAGCAGATTTAGGTATCGATTGGTTACTGGCGATGCAAAGTCGGTTTCCTCTCCCAGATTTGACCTTTTTCTTGGATACCCCTGTTGACATCTGCCTTACAAGAATGCAAGAGTCAAGATTGGGGTTGGATCTTTTTGAAAAGAAAGAAAAGTTGGAAAAGGCATACAAGGGTTACATGGAGACAATTTTGAGATTTCCCGAGCACTTTATTGTTATTGACGGGAAGAAAACTCCAGACCTGATAAGAACTCTTATTCGGAGAGAGATAGAGCGTCATCCCAAGTTTTCTTCTTTGGCTAGAGTGGATAATAATATTGGAACTAACCCCCTTATTTCGAGATGAGCGCGATTATATTCAACTAGATTATTAGCGAAGAGGTGATACACGTGTGGTTTTCCTTCAAGCAATAAATGGCAACAGCTAAACATTTTTTGTTATAATTCTCCATGTATGCAAAAACTTATTGAATGTGTGCTTAATTTTTCTGAAGGTAGAAACAAAAACATTATTAACAAAATCGCAAACTCCGCAAAAAAAGTAAAAAGTGTTAAGGTTTTAGATGTTGAGTGGGATAAATCTCATAACCGTTCACTTATTACAATAGTCGGCGCTCCAGAGTCAGTTCCAAAAGCCTCCTTCGAAATGATAAAAATAGCCACTAAGCTGATTGATATGGAAAAACATAAAGGAGAGCATCCACGAATTGGGGCAACAGATGTTGTTCCCTTTATTCCAGTTTCAGGAGTAACCCTAAAAGAATGTGTTCAACTGGCAAAAAAGTTAGGTTTCAAGGTTGCAAAAGAACTGAAAATTCCTGTTTATTTATATGAGGCGGCGGCAACGAGATCCGATAGAACTAATTTAGCGGATATCAGGCGCGGTGAATATGAGGGCTTAAAGAATGAGATTAGAACAAATTCTGATAGAAAGCCAGATTTTGGCCCAACTGAACTTCATCCGACAGCAGGAGCGATTGTAATTGGAGCGCGCAAATACCTAATTGCATATAACGTTAATTTGGATACAAAAGATGTTTCAATTGCAAAAAAAATTGCAAATAAAATTCGCGAAAAGGGTGGAGGTTTACCGGCAGTTAAAGCCTTAGGATTTGAAGTTGACGGCCATGCACAGGTTTCAATGAATTTAGTTGATTATAAAAAAACGAACATTGATACAGCATTTAAAGAAATAGAAAAACAGGCCAAAAAATTAGGAGTTTCCGTTAAAAGTTCGGAGATTTATGGAATGATTCCACTTGATGCTCTGGTTGAGGCGGTTAGAAATATGTTAAAGGCAGATGGATTTAAAACAGAGCAGATTTTGGAGAAGAAACTATATGAGTAGTGTAAGAGAGAAAAAAATTAAGGAATTCTTAAAAGAGCTTTCCAGTAATTCTCCAACTCCAGGTGGAGGAGCAGTTGCGGCTTTAGTTGGCAGCATGGCGGCTTCTTTAATTGAAATGGTAGCGAATTTGACTGTTGGAAAAAAGGGATACGAAGATGTGAATGAAGAGATGAAGAAACTGGGGGAACGAGCAAGGAGGCTAAGAAAAGATTTATTAACACTTTCAGAAAAAGATATAAAAGCCTATGATGAGGTGGTTCGGGCGTATAGAGCTTCAACCAATGTTCAAAGAGCGCTTAAAATTGCAACAGATGTTCCTCTACAAACAGCGCTTTTATCAAATGAAGTGATTCAGTTGGCGAAAGAAGTTATTAAAAAAGGCAATAAAAAAGCTGTTTCAGATGCAAAATCAGCTCTTTTCTTAGCACAAGCGGCCAAATCTTCAGCGCTTGAGAACGTAAAGATAAATCTTATCTCAATTAAGAATCCAAAATTGAAAGAAAAAATCAACTTAGTTGTTGCTAGATTAAGATAGATTTGTTAAACTAGCCTAGTTTACACGCATCAGTTAAGTTTCCTGAAACTTCCGACTGATGTTAGGTTTAAGGAAACAGTTTCATGGCGGTTAAAGTATCACTTAAAGAACTGATTGAAGCAGGTGCTCATTTTGGGCATCAGACCAAGCGTTGGAATCCTAAGATGGAGGAGTATTTATATGGTGCCCAGGAGGGTGTTCATGTATTTGATTTAACCAAAACAAAAGAGAAACTGGAAGAAGCACTTGAGATACTTAAAACTGCGACAAAAGAGGGTAAAAAAATTCTTCTCGTTTGTACCAAAAAGCAGGCAAAAGACAAAGCAAAAGAAGTGGCAGAAGCGACCGGTGTGTTTTATGTTACAGAACGCTGGCTTGGCGGGACGTTGACCAATTTTGAACAGATAAATAAATCTCTAAAAAAGTTGAAAGAAATGAAAGAAAAAATGGCTGCCGGGGAATATGGTCATTTCACTAAAAAAGAAAGACTTCTTCTTGAGCGAGAAATTGCAAGGTTGGAACGATTTTTTGGAGGAATGGCCGGGATGGAAACAATCCCTGATATCTTGGTAATTGTGGATACGAAGAAGGAGGCAGGCGCTATTAAAGAAGCACAGAAGACAGGTGTTGAAACAATCGGTATTGTGGACTCAAACGCTGATCCTACACAAATTGATTATCCGATACCAATGAATGATGATGCAACGAAAGCATTAGAATACGTGTTAAACTTGATGCAGAAGGCAATTTTGGAAGGAAAGAGCCCTTCTGCCAAAAGGAAAAAGAAGGTGGAAAAATGACCAAAATCACCGCAGGACTGATTAAGAAATTGAGAGAGAAAACCGGAGCACCTATCTTACGCGTAAAGAATGTGCTTGAAGAGGTAGGGGGAGACGAGAAAAAGGCAGAGAGAATTCTAAAGAAAGAGGGATTTGAGAAAGCAGCCAAGAGACTTTCGCGAGAAACTTCTCAAGGTGTAATTGAAACATATATTCATCACTCGGGGAAAGTTGCAAGTTTGGTTGAGCTTCTTTGCGAAACAGACTTTGTTGCAAGAAATAAGCTTTTCAAGGAGCTTGCCCATGACTTAGCACTGCAGGTTGCTTCAATGGATGTAAAAGATGCCAAGGAGCTTGAAAAGCAGGACTTTATTAAAGATCCTAAAAAGAAAATTTCAAGTCTTGTAAAAGAAGTAATAGCGAAAACAGGAGAAAATATCCGCATCGGTAGAATCTATCGTGTAGAATTAGGTAAGTAAATGTTGGACGAAGCCTCGGTACGCTCTAGAATGCAAGAGGTTCTTGATATGGTCATTGCTGATATCAACAGCATTAGAACCGGTAGAGCAACCCCCGCTCTTATAGAAGACCTGGAAGTTCCGGTTTATGGTGGCCAGCAAAAACTGAAGATAAATGAGTTGGCAACCATTACGGTTCCAGATGCTCAAACAATAATTCTAGATCCCTGGGATAAATCAATAATAGGAGAGATTAAACGAGGGATTTTGACTGCAAATGTAGGTCTTAATCCGGCCATTGATGGCGAGATTATAAGAATAAATTTGCCGCCGTTAACTACTGAAGATAGAGAAAAATATGTAAAACTATTGTCTGGTAAGCTTGAAAACGGGCGGATAATGGTTAGACAGGTTCGTTCGGATATAATGAAAGGAATCAGAAAAGATTTTGAAGAAAAGCAAGTTTCCGAAGACGAGAAGTTCAATCAAGAAAAACACCTGCAGGAGATTACAGATGAGTTTGTAGGAAGAATTGATGAAGCTGGAGAAAATAAAAAACAAGAGCTTCTTCAAATCTAACTTCTGCTAAAATTAAATTATGATCAGCTCGATACTAATTTTTTTAATTGTTTTGTCCGTTTTAATTCTAGTGCATGAATTGGGGCATTTTTGGGCTGCCAAGCGATCCGGTGTCCTGGTTGAAGAATTTGGCATCGGTTTACCCCCCAGAATTATTGGTAAGAAAATTGGTGAAACCATTTATTCAATTAACTTATTTCCTTTTGGAGGATTTGTAAGACTTTATGGTGAAATGAGTGATGAAGAAGTGACTAAGCCCAAAAGGGCTTTTGTGGGAAAAAGTAAAAAGGTGAAGGTAACAATACTTTTGGCGGGTGTTTTGATGAATTTTCTTTTGGCAATTTTTGCTTTTGGGACCGTTTACTCTTTTTCAGGAATACCCAAAGAGACCAAAGACATTAGGATAATTGAGGTAACTAGCGGTTCTCCGGCACAGACAGCAAAAATATTGGTTGGAGATATTGTTAGAAAAGTAGATGACAAAGAAATCTTTTCTGTTTCCGAGTTTATTGAAATAGTTGAAGAAAAAAAAGGAGAAAGAATTGTTTTGGAGATTGAAAGAGTTAAGGGAGAAGAAAAAACATTAGAAAAAATTCGGATTAAACCTCGAGAGGATCCTCCGGAAGAGGAGGGCCCCTTAGGGGTTGTTATCACTTCAACGGAAATTTATTTTCCCCCGATCTGGCAAAGACCTTTTGTAGGAATTTATTACGGCTTCAAAGAGGCAATGTTTTGGGGCACAGCTGTGGTTTCTGGCTTTATTAATATTATTGCCGGTCTTTTTGTCGGCCGTGCACCAAAAGATTTAGCGGGACCTATTGGGATATTTGCAATAACAAGCGAGGCTGCTAAGTACGGGGCTTTAGCTGTGATTAATTTTGTTGGGATATTGTCGGTTAATCTTGCAATTTTAAATATAATTCCTTTCCCAGCGTTAGATGGCGGAAGACTTCTGTTTATTGCGATAGAGTCTGTTTTCGGCAAGAAAGTTTTACCTAAACTAGAAGTAACACTTCATACTATCGGTATGATTATTCTAATTTTGCTTCTTTTAGCAATAACAATAAATGATGTACAGAGACTTATTTCAAATGGTGGAATTTCTGGATTTCTAGAATCGGTTCTGAGATAATTACATTTCAGAGATAAAGGTAATGGGTGATAAAAAAGAAAATTTTGAGAAAGAACAGCTAACAAAGAAGAGCAAAAACACTCCCCGTTGGTATACACAAGTAATTCAACTTGCTGAACTGGCAGATTACGGCCCTGCTAGAGGAACAATGGTAATAAGGCCTTATGGTTATAAGATTTGGGAGCATGTTCAAAGTGAATTTGATAAATTAATTGAGAAATTTGGTGTAGAGAACGCTTATTTCCCTTTGTTTATTCCAATGAAACTTCTGCAAAAGGAAAAAGAGCATATCAAAGGATTCGCTCCGGAGCTTGCAGTAGTAACCCATGGTGGTGGCAAAAAATTGGCGGAGCCTTTGGCAGTGAGACCTACTTCGGAAACCATAATGTATGAAATGTATGCAAAGTGGATTTCTTCTTGGAGAGATCTTCCCTTAAAAATTAATCAATGGAACAATGTCGTTCGCTGGGAAAAAAGAACTTACTTTTTCCTAAGGACTTTGGAATTTTTATGGCAGGAGGGCCACACGGCACATGCAACCTATGATGAGGCAGAAAAAATGACCCTGGATGCCCTGGATGCCTATAAAAGACTTTATAAAGAAGTGTTTGCAATGCCGGGTTTAGTAGGTATTAAAAGTGAGGCCGAAAAATTTGCAGGTGCTGACCATACCTATGCAATTGAATTTTTAATGCCGGATAAAAAGGTGTTGCAAGGAGCAACCTCTCACCATTTGGGGGATAATTTTTCCAAAGCTTTTAAGATTGAATTTCAAGATAAAAAAGGTAAAGTCAAGAATGTTTTCCAAACATCTTGGGGATTTAGCACCCGTTCAATTGGAGGAGTGATTTTGGTGCATGGTGATGACAATGG
>JBAUDN010000099.1:0-9939 GCA_049678105.1 Microgenomates group bacterium | reverse complement strand
ATGGAACTCGATATATATATTTTGATGATGGAAGTGCAGACAATGCAGGTTTCCGCTATGAATCAGGAACAGATAAAATGCAGTTTTCTCACGATGGTACAACATGGAGTGATATGGGTACAGGTGGTGGTGGTGGCACTTCTTGGTGGGATGAAACCCTCGGAGTATTACATCCTGTCAATGAAACTTTAGATTTGGCAGTTGGGGCAACTGCTACGGCCTCTGCAGAATTCCATGTCGATGCCAGTACAGGTAGACTCCAGGCAGCTGGGGCGGCTGCTTCAGTTGCCTATTCCCGCTTTGGAACTAGTACAACCGGACATGGTTTAAGCGTAGCCCAAGACGTTCTTATAAGTGGAAAGCTAGAAGTAAATGGTGCATTATTCCCAGACAGTGGGCTTTATAGCTCAGATACTGGAAGTTTAGTATTATCATTTACTGGGGACGACGCAACTTTAGAGGGAGATTTGACCCTGACTGCAGGAGGCATCATTCAGTCTACCGCCAATAACAATATTGTCATTAATGCAGGAACAGGCACTGTATTAATAGGCGCTACAGGCACAGGCAAACTTGATGCTGGAGTTATCGATCCTGTATATGACGTCGGGGGAGAAAAATTTTCCACCTATATGGCAGGAATGGTTGGTTTAAAAGAAGAAACAACAGGATCTGTAGAAACAAGTCAATATATCCCCGGAGTCGGATATAAATATACAATTGATTTTAAAAACCAAGCTAAAGGTTCTGATTTATGGCTCTTCTCTAAGACAACGGATCTCAGCAAACACATTAAAGATTTAGTTGTTCTTCTTTCACCATCTGGTAACACAAGGACTTGGTATGAGGTGGATAGGAACAATTATACCCTATCAATTTATACATCAAGGCCTACCACTGTGTCATACAGGCTCACGGCCCCCCGGTTTGATTCTGAGCTTTGGACCAACCAAAACTTGACTCCTGAATCTGTTGGATATTTTTTGGATGATAATCCCCTCACCGTTGACGGCAATGGCAACATTAACGAATCTCAAGAGAATTATCTGGCCGACATTGAAATTGTGGAAACAGAAAACGAGGACAATTTCTTTGAAGACAATAATATATCTCAATACGACATTAAAGATAGTCTCGGCAATATCATTTACGAAATCGGCACTCTTTCAAAACTAGTTGCCGCAAATATTAAAGCAGGTGCTATCGAAGTGGCAGATTTGGCTGTTAAAGGAAGTGTCTATGTTGTAGACACTATCAAGGCGGGCGCCGTTGAAACAACAAAAGTTACTACAAATTCATTCTTGGCATTTCAGGCAACTATTGACAATCTTCTTATAACAAATGGTTTGGTTTCCCCTGTTATTGAAACTGAAACCATTTCCCCCATTGCTGATTCTAATCTTGTAATAGACCTTGAAAACTCTGCTCCTGAAGCAACAGAATCCAGCTTTGGCAGATTGATTATTAAGGGGCAAGATGGCGCTGAGGTAGCCTCAATTGATGCAGAGGGCAATGCAACATTCTCAGGAACCCTTGAAGCTGAAGAAGTAAAAACAAAAGAAATCGTTGCAGGAAAGATTTACGCTGATGAAATTGTTGCAAGAAAAGGATACTTTACAGAAACCAATACAGCCTCTATTTCTGGGATTACAAGAGAAGAGATAGAAGAAATATTAAGACAAGCTGAAGAAGACCAGAAAATTCTAGCTAGTGCCTCCACATGGGATATTTATACGGCAACTGATTCTGCAAATCTTGATGAACTTGCAATTAACAATTTATTTGTAACCGAACAGGCTGCTATCAATTCCCTCTCAGTATCATCAGCAATAACCATCGGTGTTGACATGGTCATTCAATCAACAATCAACGATCAACAATTAACAATAAATAATATTGATACCCTTACCGCTCCCTTGAAGTTGCAATCTCTTGCCCTGGCACCTGTTGAAATAATGGCAGGACTGATAAGAATTGATACAGATGGAAATGTAGAGATTTCAGGTAATCTGTATGTCGCCGGACAAATAGAAGCCGGAGGGCTAACACTTAAACAATCTGCTGACGACGGTTTACAGGCTACAGAAGAAAATGGTTTTGGGAAACTTCTCAGTTTGCAGGACTTTAAAGGAAATAAAGTTGCAAGCATTAACGCCTCAGGTGCGGCTCAATTTGCAACTTTAACTGCTGACAAACTAATTATTGCTGGGGCTGACATAGCAACTCCTTCTGCTACCACAAATGGCGAGATTGAAACTAATGCAACGGCAGGTACTGCTGTCATTCCAACTGGAACTTCTGAGATAACAATCAGGAATCCTAATGTTACTGACTATACCCTGGTTTATGTAACTCCAACCTCTTCTACCTTAAACAAAGTGCTTTATGTAAAGGAAAAAAGTGCTGGATATTTTGTCGTCGGATTCAGTAATCCAATTAAACAAGACGTGAATTTTAACTGGTGGGTAATTGATGTCACAGAATGATATCTTGCAATCAAAAATTTAGTTAATTAGAAAGTACTATTTATAATAAGCAAAGCTTAAGGTCATACTAAAAGCAGAGCTTGCAAAAAGAACACTTTTTGTAGGAAATATATCATACTATATACTTTTATATAAAGAATTATAATTTGTTTCTAAATGGGCTTGACAAATTATAGTTTTTAGTAAATAGTAGAAGCAATTAAAAATGGAAAAAATACTGGAAAAACTTGAGCACTACATTCTCTATCTGACGGTATTCTTAATACCAATAGTTGTATTGCCTATCTTCTCCAACCCCTTCACTGCTTCCAAGTTAGCAGTTCTTTCTTTCGGTGTTGCTTTAGCCCTTCTAGTTAAAGTTATAAGAACAGTTTTCAAAGGTTCATTGGAGCTTTCTGTTGGAAGTTTTGATTTCCCAGTTTTTCTTTTGGCAGTCGCCTATATCATTTCAGCAATCTTTAAAACTCCCAACAAAATGGAAGCTTTCTTTTTACCGGGAACTGCAAGCTTCATTGTCGCGGCAACATTGCTTTACTTCCTTGTCAATCAATTGAAACAAGCGGAGAAAAAGACTTTAGAGATTTTACTCTTTGCTTCTGGAGTTGCCGTTTCAGTCCTTGTGCTTCTTACAACCTCTAGGGTATTTGAAAAGATTCCCCAATTACCAGTTTTTATGAAAGATCGTTTATTTACACCGCTCGGAGGAAGTTTGCCTACTGCAATATTTATTACTGCCCTACTTCCACTGACTATCGGCATAATAGTGAGAGAAAAAGAGCTTATAAAGAAAATCTTTTACGCAATCTCTTTGACCATTCTTCTCTTGGGCCTGGCCATTTCAATTTTTAATATTCTTCCCGGCAAAGATACTTCTCCAAGACTGGTTGATTACAGAACTTCCTGGTTTGTGGCTGTTGACACACTCAAAGAAAGCCCTGTCTGGGGAATCGGACCCGGAAACTATCTTACGGCATTCAATCGTTTTAGGCCTCTCTCTTACAACCAGATTGATTCGTGGGCCATAAGATATACTTCTGCCCGCAATTTCTACCTCACCCTTCTGACTGAAACAGGATTTGTTGGAATTGCCGGTATTATCCTTATTCTTTTGGTTGCCTATCGGCTCTTGAGAAACAATCTTCGGGAAAATAAGGCGGTTGGCTGGGGCCTGTTGGCAATAAACCCCAACCTTTTCTCACTAACTACTTTATTTATACTTTTAGTCCTATTTTCGGCCACCCCAACCTTAGTTGTTCTAATATTTATTTTTCTCAGTTTAAGTAACGAGACAAGCAAAATTAATTTAAATCTTTCTGTTCAGGCCACCAGAGAAGCTTCCCCTATTGCCTCAAGACTACCTGCAATCATTGTTTGCTTGCCAATTGCTGCCGCTCTGATTGTATTTGGATTATATGCTCCTCGTGCCCTTGCGGCTGAGGCTAAATTCAAAAAGTCTCTGGATGCGCTTGCTCGAAATGACGGAGTATTAACTTATAATTTGATGCGAGAGTCAATTGGTTTAAATCCCTTTATTGATAGATATCACGCAAGCTATTCTCAAGTAAACTTGGCTCTTGCTAACTCCATTGCCCAAAACCGAGACATCAGTGAGCAAGACAGGGCCACAATTGCTCAACTTATCCAGCAAGCAATTAGAGAAGGAAAAGCAACTGTAACCTTAAATTTTCAAAGAGCTGGAAATTGGGATCTTTTGGCACGAATCTATCAAGCTATAATGCCTTTCTCTGAAGGTGCCGATGCCTTCGCTATTCAAACCTTTAACCAGGCCATAGCTCTTGACCCGATTAATCCTGACCTTAGAATTGCTCTGGGGGGTGTCCATTACGCTTTAGGAGACTATGACGATGCAATAAGAGCCTTTGAATTAGCCACTTTTGCTAAACCTGATCATGCAAACGCTCACTATAATCTGGCAACAGCTTTGAGAGAAAAGGGAGAAATTGAAAAAGCAATAAACGAAATGACAATTGTTCTTTCACTTGTAGATAGAAATTCGCAAGACTATGAATTAGCAAAAACCGAGCTTGAAAATCTTGAGAAAAAGGTTCCAAGTGAAGAGGCAGAAGCAACCGAAAGCCTAACTCCTCCTCAACCAGCTGAAGAGCCTGTAATTGAGCCTCCAATTGAACTCCCTGAAGAGGCCTCGCCACCTAAGGCACCGGAGAAAATTACGCCTTCCCCTACACCGACACCAGAAAAGTAATCGGTGGTATAATTAAGCTATGACAAGAATTCCTCAAGACTTGCAGGGAGTTTTGTGGTCAAAAAATGTGTCTAGTTTGAATTTGAAGCAGGACAAACACTACATAATCCATCAAGTATTGATGTACGGCTCTCTAGATCATATAGATTGGTTAAGGTCGGTTTATAGTAATGATGAGATTAAAAAGGTATTCATTAATAAGCCGAGAAAAGTCTATACTCCACAAGCTTTCAACCTGATTAAAAACTACCTACTCAGGATTGAAGCTGATCTACCAGAAAAGAACTATGTCAAAACTATATATTAATATTCTTGATAAAAAGAGGCAGTCTGTGTTTGAAAATCTGGGTAGATTGGTAAAAAAGAGCTGGTTACTGGGGGGACGGTACGGCCTTAGTTTTACAAATTGGCCATCGAAAGTCGTATGATTTTGACATTTTTTTGCCAACAAAAGTTCCTCAGAACTTATTAGATAAAGTAAACCGACAGCTACAAAAATATCGGCTTAGGCCTGTAGTAAATACCTCAGATGAATTAAGCATTCTATTAAATGAGGAGACAAAATTAACTTTTTTAAAGTTTCCCTTCCCCACACTACACAAATCCATGGTAACGCAATCCATAAAGCTTTTTTCTTTATCTGACCTGGCCTCAAACAAGGCCTATGTTACTGGCCGCAGAGGCGAATGGAAAGACTACGTTGATCTATACTTTTTACTTAAAAAGGCTGGCTTACACCTGGATAGTGTAATCAATGAAACCAAACAAAGATTTGGGGGTAACTTTGACGAAAAATTATTCTGGGGACAGTTGATTTATTGGGATGACTTAAAGGATTTTAAGGTCGAGTATATAGGAAAACCTGTAGCCAAGGAGATTATCCAGAAATACTTTAAAAATATCACCCTCAAGAAATTCTCGCATTGAGCTTGTAGAGAAAGTTACTCCTTCCCCTACACCAACACCAGAAAGTGATGTTGACATTGCTCCAGCTTTCTTATTAAATGAATTAGCTCTAGCTGCCCAATATGGAACCGACCGACTCACAGGAGCGCGGCTTTTCTTTATGTATTGACCGCATTAGGCAGAAACTGCCGAAGTGGCCCATACATATTTGGTTATTTGTTCTAGTTCTTACTCTCACAATAATCAGTACCGGTCTTTATCTTTACCTCTCACCATCCTTAAAACAAAAACTGGTCCAAAGATTCGGCCCAAAACCCTCACCTGAACCCCAAAATATTTGGGCTCCAGCAAAGCCCTCTCCCGCTCCCCTTGCTCATGGCAAACAAACTTACATGGTAAGCGGAAGTACAAAAGGAGCTCCAAAAATGAGCGAAGTTATTATTGACCCTCTTGACCCAAAACCAGAGGAAACTCAAACAGTGACTATAAAAGCACTGGATGTCAACAAAAGTCCAATAAAAGAAATTACAGTTACTCTGGTAACAGACAACAAGAGCGAAAGCCACACCCTTAAGCGCATTAACGGAACAGATCTCAATGGAACTTGGCAAGGTTCATGGAAAATCAGTGATAGCTACGACTATACCTATAGAGCCACTCTGAAAGCCAAAAATGAAGCCAATCTCGTACAGAGTGTAACACTGACGTTTAGATAAATAATTTTAAAAATTATGAATTATGTATAGAAAATTACGAAAGAAGATTAAAAACTCAGCAGTGAAAATATCAGTTTTTATTTTTACTTTTTTCTATCTTTTTTATTCCTCCACCTCTCCCGTTTTGGCAAGTACAGTTAGTGACTCCTATGCTGATGCGTCAAAAATCAATGACTCTGTCTCATCTAACTACGCCGTCTACGGAGGGCAACTGAAACTTGCTCACGACATCGATACAGGTGACGGAACAGACGGAGCTTTGACAGTCTCATCTGGTACCACAACCCTAGACACCAATGCTAACCCTGGTGGATTTGACTACACAAATGTAACCGTATCGTCTGGTGCAACACTAACGGCCACAGGGTCAAATCCTCTCATAATAAGAGCCACAGGCACTGTTGATATCCAAGGAACCCTTACCCTTAACGGCGGCAATGGTGGTAATGGTGGATCCAGTGCCGGAGTCGGCGGAACCACAATAGCTGGCGGTGGAGCTGGAGGAAACGGTGCTTCTGGTCCAGGTAATGGTGCTTCTGGTTCTGGACCCGGAGGAGGTGGTGGTGGAATACTCTGCTCTAACTCTTTCGAAGGATCAACAATTATTAATACACCAAACGGGAATAAACCAATTTCTGAAGTAGAAAAAGGAGAACTCGTATACTCCTACAACCCAAGTAAGCAGGTCGTTGAGGCTAAGCAAGTTATTGAAAAAAACAAACACAGATATCCAGATGAGGGTCTCTATAAAATATTTGTTGAAGAAAAATATGTCTTAGCAACCCCCCATCATAGGTTCTATACAGAAAACTTAGAAGTTAAAAGTGCCAATGAGTTAAAACCAGAAGATGTGGTTTATGTCTATTCCAACGGAGAAATAGTAAAAAAGAAAATAAATCATATTTCAACTGACCAAAAAAAGGTTGAATTTGTTTACGGCATAATAGTTGAAGACAACCACAACTATTTTGCCAATGGAATTCTAAATAAAAATGGAGACGTAGGCGGAGGTGGGGGTGGTGGGTCATTTGGTACCAGTGGTGGGGCAGGTGGAAATACATACTGTGGACCTCAAGCATCTGCCGGGTCGACGTATGGCGACGCTCCAATATCCACATTAGAAGGAGGGTCTGGGGGTGGTGGAGGAGGGGGTGACATAGATACCAAAACCGAAAAGGGTGCAGGAGGAGGAGGAGGAGGAGGAGCTGTCCAGATAACTGCAGGCACAATAACTGTAAGTGGTACAATTTCGGCAAATGGAGGAAATGGTGGAAATCACAGCAATGTAAACGATGGCGAAGCTGGAGCGGGAGGAGGAGGCTCTGGTGGTTCTATTAAAATACAAGGAATTTCAATTACCTTAGGTACAAATCTTGTTACTGCAACTGGCGGGTCTGGTGGAACAAGTCAAGAATATGGAACTACTGGTGGAAATGGCGGTAATGGCCGTATTGCTATCTACTACGTATTATCCATTTCCGGCACCACTAACCCCTCGGCTTACACATCCGTAATCGAAGCGAGTTACAAATCCTCTGCCACAATTCAGTCCATTAATCTTCTTTCTGGTGAGCCAGAAACGGTTGATTCTATAAACGAGTTTGTTTACAACCTTTCAAGTAAACCTGCAGAGACTGGAGCAACCATCCAATTTAGCCAAAATGCAACCACTTGGCTAAATTCATCAGGAACTGTAGATGGAACTGACACATTAACAACCGGAGCAAACAACACCATCATCCTGTCCAATTTAGGCTGGAGTGGCGCTAACTTCTACTATAAAACTGCCTTTACAGGTGATGGTAGTAACACCCCCACTCTAGATGACATAACAATCAATTACACCATCAGTGGTTCATGTGGTCCTCCTTTGGGTGGCAATTATTCAATAACAAAAAATTGCACATTTACTACAGACAGCTCTCTTACAAAAATAGCCGATATGTCAACTAATGGAAATGCAGGAACAGTAACTGGTGCTACAATCGTCGCCGGCAAATATGGCAGTGCAAGAAGTTTCAATGGAGCTGATGATTATATATTGGTAAACGATAATTCATCCCTAAATCTTACAAATATAGCAATATCTGCTTGGGTAAATTATACCAGCACAACAGGGGTACAGGTTGTTGTTTGGAAATGGGATGTAAATCCTTATAAGCAGTACTACCTATCGAGCGATGGCACAAATTTAAAATTCGCTGTCAACACTGCCTCTGGGAACAATACCGCCACGTATTCTATGTCTGGGATTTCAACAGGTACATGGTATCACGTAGCGGGAATGTATAATGGAACTACTGCAAAAATATATGTAGATGGGGTCGAAGGTACTCCGGACTCTACCTATTCTGGAAATATTAATAATACAGAAGGAAAGAACTTATACATAGGAAGAGGATATTACAACAGTGCATGGGAAAATCCCTTCAACGGCTTGATCGACGACGTTCGTATCTACAACTATGCTCGTTCAGAAGAGCAGATAAACGAGGATATGAATGAAGTAATCACTATAACCGGAAATGCGCCTGTTGGCCACTGGCGAATGGATGATGGCTATATCGATGGCGTTGATAATGGAGATTTAACTATTCCTAACTACACAACTCTTACCATTAATGCTGGCCAAACCATTGCGTGGAACCCTGACAAGAGCATTATAATTGAGGATGGCGCATCAATTGCCATAAACACAAGTGGCAGACTCAGGCAAACCTATTTGTGGGTTACAGATGCCGATGGGGACGGTTGGTACGACGGCGCAGTCAGCGAGCAAATAGCCCATAGCACTCAACCAGCAAATTATCGCATCCGTCGTTACCTTACAATTGGTCCAGCTTACGGTGATGGAGGAGATAGTAATATCACTTTTACTACAAATACCAATCTTAGCACCTGGAACAATACAGGCCGTTCATGTGCAGATGGAGGAGATGCTGTTAGTTATTCCGTAACAGGCTTAACAAGTAATACTGCAACATTATCCTCTACCCCCTCCTCCGGCTGTCTAGCCGCTGGGGACCATGTTCTTCTAATTAATCTTCAAGGAACTTTTTCAGCTTCCACTAATGTCGGGAACCATGAGATTCTCAAAATTTCGTCGATCTCTATAAACACCATAACTTTCACAACCAATAAGACTAAATATTTCGGCAATGGGGCATCAGACGACACAAATATCGGAACCACAACATCAAACCAACGAGTAGTCCTTCAAAGGATACCTCAATATACAGATGTAACCGTAAACTCAGGAGTCTCTTTGTATGCTAACAGCTGGGATGGAACAAAAGGTGGAGTTCTAGCTTTCAAAGCAAGTGGAACAGCAACAGTAACTGGCACTATCACTATGTCCTCTCGTGGTTACCTTGGTGGAAAGACTGTAGGCTCTGCACCGGGTGATCGCGAAAGACCGGGAGGCCAAGGTGGTGAATCTTATTGTGGCCCAAGAGGAGCGCCAGGAAACCATTCTTCTAATGGTGGCGACGGTGCAGGTGGGGGTGGGAGTGGCGCATCAGGAAATTTACTTATCGCCGGATCGGGAAGTTGTGGAGGGGGTGGTGGAGTGGGCGGAACTGATGGCACTGTAGGAATAGGTTCTGCT
>JBAUDN010000098.1:0-3754 GCA_049678105.1 Microgenomates group bacterium | reverse complement strand
AATATCCTTTGACTTTATGAATTTGGGAGATATTTTAGGGAAAGAAGACAAAACGTTGGAAAACATGGAGAAAGAGGAGGTAAAAAAGATGGTCAGGGACTGTCTTAACAAGTTGCCCAACAAATATAAATCTCCTTTGGTGCTTTTTTATTTTGAAGATAAAACATATCAGGAAATAAGTGACATATTAAGAATTTCTAAAAGCAATGTTGGTGTTCTAATTAATCGAGGCAAAAAAACCTTAAAAAAGATTTGTAAAGAAATATGAAAAATATGGATATAACCAAAAAAATAATGAAAAAGATTAGATCCGGCAAGGTTAAGGTTAAACCAGCTTACTTAATACTTGCCGAAAAATATGGTGTTGTTGGTGTAATTGCTCTACTTCTTACTCTGGCTGCACTAACGTTCAATGTCGTTCTTTTTCTTCTAAAGCGAACAGGCAATCTTGAGTTTCTGTCCTTTGGTTCACTGGGTGTCTTGGCATTTCTTCAAGCCTTTCCTCATTTGCCAATAATAATTATGCTTTTGGGGCTTTTCTTTGCTATCAGATTACTTAGATATTTTGATATTTCCTATAAAAAACCGTTTTCTTTTATTGCCGTACTTGCTCTTTTCGGAGTACTTGGAATGGGAACTATTCTTGCAAATACTAGGATAAATACAAAACTAGAAAATTTGCCTGTAGCACGCAGGATCTATGGGCAGAGATTTGGCCGAAATGGGTTTTTAGGAAACATTATTGAGGTAAAAGAAGGCTCACTTATTATAGAAAGGTTCGGTACCAAAGAAAGAGTAGAAGTCTTCCTGTCTGATGACACACACTTTCCTACCGGAAGCAATTTTGAAAAGGGACAAGATTTAAGAGTGGTAGGAACTGAAAAAAACGGTCAATTCAATGCTTTTGGTATCCGCGTTATGGATGAAAACGCCCCAGCAACTAGGGGCGTTAAAGGCTTCAGGCGGCTTCAGCGACGCCCCTAATTAATATGTAATAATTCACCTTCTTTTTTGTATTAATACATAGACAGGGGGTGAGAAATACATGAAGACAGCATACAAATTAGGATTAATTGGAGCAGGAATCTTAACTACTGGTCTATTAGTAGCAGGGAATGCTTCTGCAACTGATAATACAGGTGGTTTTGGATTTCAAAGAATGCTCGCCAATAAGGCTGAAGTCCTAAATATGAGCGAGGAAGAGCTCAGAAACCAGTTGGGCCAAAAAACTTTCACTGAGATTGCAGAAGATCAAGGCATAAGCCAAGAAGAAATGCATGAAGCAATGAAGGCAAGATCCCGCGCAAAATGGGAAGAGATGGGCATACCCCAAGATGAAATTGAGGCACGCATTCAAGCAAGGGAAGAGCGACATCTTGACTGCGATGGTTCCGGACCTTTAATGAAGGGTCAGAACTCTGGCGGAAATAGAGGTTTTGGGCACAGATTGGCTCAATAAACCTAATAAAAAGGATTATCGCGACAGCGAACGGGTCGCGATTTTTCCTTTGGTAATTGACAAACAGCTCTCTTCTATTTCATTATTAATCAATGAAACTAATTGTCAGGCTAGGTATAAACGTAATTGCCCTCCTTGTAGTTGAATATTTAGTCCCAGGATTTGAGTTGACTAGTTATCAAGCTGCAATAGTGGCAGCAGTGGTTATTGGGGTAGTTAATACTTTTATCCGCCCAATACTTCAACTTATCGCACTTCCAATATCTATGCTCACATTCGGAATTTTTGCATTTCTTATAAATGTTACTCTTCTTTGGCTAACATCTATATTTGTACCGGGTTTTGAAATTTCAAGCTTCCTAACTGCCATTGTTGCGTCAATTGTCTTATCGCTCGTTTCCTGGTTCCTCAATAAATTAGCATCAGAGTGAAAAAGTTTTTAGATAGACTAATTACTGGTTTTGCAATAGCTTTTGCTATTCCCACAATCCTTATCCTTATTAGTTGGAACGCTATTCCGGGTGACAGACTTTATTCAATCAAGGCTGAATTGGAAGATCTTACTTTGGCATTTACAGCCAATACTCCCCTTGCTCCCTCTTTTTCTCTGGAATTTACAAACAGACGCTTTAATGAGGCCACAAAACTTTTGGCAAAGGAGGGGTCAACGGTTGGATATGAATTGCTAGTGGCGGAGGCACAACAAACTCAAGCTATCGTTTTAAATAAACAAGATGTAAAAAACGGATCACAGCTTATAGAAAAGATTGAAGAATATCAGGCTGAAATTGAAGAAAAGCAAGTTGAAATACAAAGGCAAACACCACCCACTCCTCTTACCACTCCTCCCACCACAAGTCTTCCTACACCTTCTCCTCTGGTTATCCAAAAACCGGTAGCTACGAGTGCTCCTACCGAAACAGCAAAACAAATAATCGTAACAAAACCTGTAACGGTTGTTATTAAACAGGAAGAACCTGTGGAGGTTCTAACAAATCTTGAAGAAACTCATAAAGAGCTTGGAAAAATAAAAGAAAAAATTAAAAAAGAACTGCCTGAGACTGCCTCGCCAAGAGCGAGAGAGGCAGTTGACAAAGATAAAGACAAAAAGGAAAAAGACTAAACCACTCTTGACTTTCTCCCGAATAAGCAATAGCTTGGTTGTGCTTCTTGACAGAAACCACCTTGAAAAAGCTGCAAGACGGGAACAATAGGCAAATGAGCCTCAAGGACGTATAATAGAGTTATGAAATCTTATATCAAGAAAAAGGCAGGCCCGAAAGCCGGTCCAGGCTACAGGACTCCCAAGAATTTTAGGGGTAAGATACTTGTTGGCAAAAGACAAACCTCACAAACAAAATTTAACCAATCAAGATTCAAAGTCCAACATAAAGGGTAATTTAAATCTCCAATATATCTGTGATATAATACCTGAATCCACGCAAATATAGGCGTGGTTATTTTTAGATAAAAAATGGCAGCCAAAAAACAAAAACCAAAAGAAGTTTCATCCAGCATAGCAAAAAGCAATGATGGAACAATTCAGCTCACATTCTCTATCCCTTTTAATCAAATTAAAGAGGCCAGGGAAAAGGTTGCTTCTGAAATCGGTAAAGATATTCAGGTACCGGGCTTTAGAAAAGGGAATGCCCCTTTGGATAAAGTTATTTCTCAAATTCCCCAAAATACTTTAGTAGAGAAAACTCTTGGCAAAATCCTTCCAAAGCTTATTGCTGAGGCTATCAAGGAACACAAAATTAAACCCGCAGTTTATCCAAGATTCGAACTTGTAAAGGCTACCGAAGGAGAAGATTGGCAAATAAGAGCGACAACTTGTGAGTTACCACAAATCAACCTCGGAGATTACAAAAAAACAATAGTTGGAGCAGCAAGAGCAAAAACTATTTGGACTCCTGATAAAGACAGGCAGGAAAAGAAAAAGGAGCTAACTCGTGAAGAGAAAGAGCAAGAGATTATAAAAACACTGCTTGAAACTATAAAAATAGACATTCCTAAGCTTCTAATTGACGAAGAAGTAAACCACAGGCTCTCTGGCCTTCTAGGGAGAATAGAAAAGTTGGGCCTTTCTTTAGAAAGTTATTTGTCTTCAATCGGAAAAACACCGGAAACTTTAAGGCAAGAATATGAAACTCAAGCAAAAGAGGTTATTAAATTAAATTTTATTCTTAATAAGATAGCGGATGAAGAAAAAATAAAGATTGAAGAAAATCAAATCAAGGAAACGCTAACAGTTTCAGCAGGTGATCCCAAGCTCGCCGAGAAGCTTGACACACC
>JBAUDN010000097.1:0-6736 GCA_049678105.1 Microgenomates group bacterium | reverse complement strand
GAATAAGAATTTCTATAAAAGCAACTGAGGGTAAACGCATACCAAAAAAGATTATTGACCAAAGAGTGTTGAGCCCCAATTGAATCGTAAAAAAGATTAAGGCTGTTCTTATTTCTATTCCACCTTTTTGTTTCCAAACTAAATATAAGGAGATTCCCATTAGTAAATAAAGTAACGTCCAAGCTGGACCGAATAGCCAGTTGGGTGGATTGAAAAAAGGTTTGTTAAGACCTGCGTACCAATCAGAGATAGAGGGAGTAGTGAAAATGGCCCCAATTATCCCAGCTAACTGACAAATGATAATAGAAGCAATAAGTTTAATCATGGATTTATTATTTATTCAGAAAATAAGTAACAACAAAACTAGTAAATCCGCAAATGAACATTCCCCAAAGCATATCAGTAATAACCATGGTTACTGACCAGTTCTTTAAAGTAGCTAAGTTTGTTAAATCATAAACTCCATAAACTATTAAGCCATAAACTACTCCCCAAAGAAGAGCAAATTTTATATTTCCATCAGCCTTTGGTAAAACAAAAAGCACAATTCCTAAAGAAATAAGTAGATAGACCGGAGCAATCGCTGGCCAACTAAGAGTTCTTTCAAAGGCTCCAAGATGTTTATCATAGAAGTTTTTGGCAATTATCCCTAACCACAAAAAGTCAATCCCAAGAAAAATAACTAATGTTGTAAGAAAGTTTTTAATCATATGTTTATTTTACTCAACCTTTACTCCAATAATTTTCAGCTTCCTTTTCCATCTTTTCAAGCCGAGTGTAATAATCAGGAAACTCATTTAGATGAGCTAGAGCAATCTTTCCGGTGACTAACGGGTCGTCGTTACTAACATTAGTATGCGCGCCAACCAAACCATGTTCTAATTCCACATCCATCCCTTGCCTAAACTGACCTACATCAAACTTATCCCACTTAACACCCAGCTCTTCGCCGATTTTCCTAGCTTCATCATCAGTAAAATGTTTTTTTCCGCTCAAAAGACTCACCTCTTTTTTCTGTAATTTTAATTACATTTTACTCAAGTTAAGATTTTTAGTAAAGTCCATTTCCTTGTAACTAAGGGATTTTATTAGAGGCGATTTAAGGCTAGTTTCTATTGAAGTTTTAAACCAAGCTAACTTGGGTATAATAAGTTCCAACTGGCTCCCTGATATATATAAATACAGAAACTATTTCATTAGGCACTATACAGAAGTACCAAGCCCACATCTAATTCTTCACCCAGAATGTCAGCATAATTTTCTTTCTGCATGAAACACAAAATCTTATCGTGGATGTCTGCCCCGTACCTGAACGAATTGAAGAATTGAGAAGGTTTTTGTTGGGTGTTAGAATAACACACTTTGAAAAAAGAGAGAATAATAATTTTAGATCGTGCTTATGAACAGGCAATTATTGTGTTGAGCTCTGTTAATGATAAAGGAGATTATATTCGGGAGAATATTTTGCCTAGAATGGACGAGAGGAGAGGGCGAACTAAGCCTATCGGCAAGTTAGAGATTGTAAAAAAAATTTTCAACGTGCCTCCCAAGAAAGGTGGGGAAGCATACGAACTTATAGCAGGGGAGTTGCAAGGGAAAGGTTTTAATTTAACTCCCTCGCTAGCTTCTGAAATTGCAGATATTGTTTATTATACGTCCCAACCCAACTGCCCTGAACATACAAAAGATCCATCTTCTTTATTTAATTTTCTCGGAGTAGATACGGATTTAGCTCGGTCTTTCTGCATCTTAAAGTATGAAACAAGGCTCAATTTCGGGGATGAAGGAGATTATAAAGAGATTGAAAATGCAGTGCTAGAAAGATTCATGACTAATTTACAGGCAGAAGAATAGTTAATCTTCACAAACTTGTGGCTCGGCGGATGGGACGATTTTCGAATGTCTATAGGTTGTAATAGTGTTGAGATACTAGAAGAAGTTGGGACTTTGGCTAAGATAGGTCTCGTTCCCAATGGAAATGGATACCCGGAATATTAAAAAAATTATACATCTTCCAGCGGGTGTCTATAAGTGAAAAAACAGCTGGAGATACTGCAGGTAAAGGTATAGATAAGTGTTGACTCCCCATAGCGTCCTTTATTCGAAGCTTGATACGCATATTGTAGTCTATAAGTTCTAGAAATAGAATATTCTTTGTATTACAATGTTAATGTGAGTTTGTTGAGTAATGAATTTGTTAAAACAGCAATTAGAGCAGCACATATAGCCGGAGATATTCTTATAGAACATGTTACTTCTGATAATGTACTGGTAGTTTCAAATAAAGGAGAAAACGATATCGAGACAGAAGCAGATATTCAGTCAGGAGAAGAAATAAAAAAGATCATATTAGATAGCTTTCCCAACCATTCAGTTAGTTTTGAAGAGAAGAGCTTGGATATCTCAAATGAGTCTGAATATTCTTGGGTAGTCGATTCTATTACGGGCACAATTCACTTTGATGGAAAACTTCCATACTTTGGTTTGGATATAGCCCTTCTTAAAGATAGTATTCCTATACTGGGTTTACATTATCGTCCATATTCAGGTGATGCTTTTGTGGCATATAAGGGAAGTGGAGCTTTTCATATAAATAATCGTTTTGGTTTGGAAAAGAAGATGGAGGTTAGTAAAATTAGGGAATCTAAGGATGGGATAATACTGGTTGATTCTGGGAAAAGCATGTCTGAAAGAGAGCAGACTTCAAAGATTATACAAAGGTTAATACCACACTTTCGGCAATTAGATAAATTTAGTGATGGTAGCCAAGCGGGTTTGTTAGGAACATCCAAAGTTGTAGGATATGTTTGTAATACAAATAATTATTGGGACCTTGTAGCTCAGAAAGTTATTGTGGAAGAATCTGGGGGTAAAGCAACTACTTTTAAGGGTGAAGACTTAAGCGTGGAGTCAAAGACAGTGGTCTACTCAAATGGGATATTACATAGTTATATTCTCAGCTTGATCCATGAGGTTTAATAGAAATTGATAGTGCACCTACGCACATTTTGAGAAGTTTAAGGGTTTTATAAAGTAAATTTTTTAGTTCGAGCAGCATTCAGTGTGGGTGGATTACTGAAAGTTTCTATGAGAAAAACGAATAACTAGCCTTTTGATTGAATATATTCATCCCCTTTATTCTACCAAAACACGCTCTCTGGAAAAAATTAATAACCAAAAAAGCCCATTAAATGGGGCCTTTCTAGTCGGTGCTCGCCGGATGGGACGATTTTCGAACTAATAAGTTAGTAGATGTAGTGGAGTATCCTGAAGTTGTGCTAGAGCAAAGCCAAAATTTATTGGGTTTGTAGTCACCTCTCCACTCTGGCCCACTATATTATTGCTCCCCGGGAAGGATTCGAACCTTCGGCCCTTCGCTTAACAGGCGAGCGCTCTACCGCTGAGCTACCGGGGAATAATGGTAAGCCATATTATATCAACGTTATGTTTTTTATTCCAGAATTTTGACATTTTCAGGTTATAGGTTAAAATATATGTCCCTAGCCCAAAATTTGGGCTTTTTTAAATAAAAAAGGGAACAAGGAGGCGAATGAATTATAGCAATTCTGGGCCCCCTTGGGGCTCATTAAAATCTGAAGAACGCTTAAAATAAGCAAAATTTCCACTAAAAAAGAGAAAGAGGAGGTCACAGATGTCCGGGTTTTTTGATCTGATTGATGTAAATGGATCACTCGTACTTCCGCTAATTCTGGTTGTTTTTGTTTTAGCTGTTGTGTTTTTGGCTGTCTCTATTCTTCTCTCTCCCCGCAAAGAGAAAGAACACGAGGAGGAAGAGGAAGAAGAAGAAAAAGTCCTCAAGAAGCTGGCCGACTTAATATTCTACGAAATCGAGGGGGTTTCTCGCGAGGCCTTCGAATGGCAGCGCACCGGAAGAGCTCTTCAAGGACTCTTCCTGGTGGAAGGACTGAAACAGGAACAAAAGCACGATGGCCTTTTACTCATCCGTTTCAATGGGGATTGGTATTGCTTTAAGAAGTCGCTGGTGTTAAATGAATATGATTTGGGGTATCTGACAGGTGTCATCCAAGATATCAAGGATGATACTGATACTCTAGAATTCAAATGGAAAGGTTCCCGTTGGAAAGCGATACTCCCATACCTGCGGAACTTTGAGGTGGAGGTGCGGGGAGCTTACCATCATCTTCGACAGGCAGAAAAACGAGTGCGGCTTCTTTTAGCAGAATCGATGGATGAGATACAACTCCTCCCAGGAGAAGGGGAGGGAGAAGACCGATTCATGTTGTTTGAAGAGGTTGAGTTGATAGGGGGAGTGGCCTGGCAAATCCAGAGAGCTTATGTATGGTCGGGTGACGAGCTGGGACCCGAAGGGGCTGCTGAAGCAGAAAGTTACCTTGAGCACGAGCTTTCGATGCCAGAGCTACCCGTAGATTGGATGTAAGCGTTCTTCAGAAAGAGATGTCGTCAAGATTTCCTTGGCAACCGCCAGGTTTTTGACGACATCTCGAGATTTTTAACATACTCCACGGAATTCTTTCCCACAAGAACATTTGTAGCCAGGGTTTATTATTTTATTGATAGATACCCCACAATAAGGACATTTTTTGGCAAAGACTCCCTTTTCGGATTTTCTGACAGTTGCTTTTCCGTGTCCGTCGATATGGATGTGCAAATGGCTAGAATCTGTGTTTGACAAGACATGACTGTTTAAAAATCCGCAGGAAGAATTAGAAGTTTGCATATTCCAGCCTCTTTGCATCATTTGTTCTTCGGCCTCAGCTCCCAGCCAAATGAATTCTCTCGGATTTACTACCGCTCGAATTTCAGGGATAAATTTCTCCGCTGCTTCTTGAGCATCTTTCAAGGCTTTTTTCTTTAATTTTTCTGTTTCACCGCTGGCGATTTTTCCCCAGACATCTTGAAGAGGGATAATTTTAGAGATGAAATCCAACGGGGGAGTATTTTTGTCCGGCCTTAGAAAAATTGGTGTTACTCTGAGGTCTTCCGTTGATTCGATTGGGGCGTATTCCTGGTCTGAAAAGGGAAGTAGTTGTTCGGCCAGAGTCAAACATTCTTCCGGTGAATAATCGATGCAGATTCCGTAATTTTCAACAGCTTTTATTTTTCCCTCATTTTTGCCGATTCCTACAACTAATCTTCCTTCTTCATATCCCAGCGCCTCGTCGGGAGAGCTAATCCAGACGATGATAAAAGGTGGCTCTTGATCGAGAATGTAATTTCTAATTAAAAGGGTTGCCTGCGACTCTAAAATATCAGCTTTTGTTTCCCATCTAAGAAGCTCTTCTATATCCTTTTGCCCAAATTCAGGAGATATAATCTTACCTTCTTCTGTTTCTATTAAGCGGAAAGGGTTTATTCTCTCAGAAGCATTTGCCAATTCCTGGGTTAAGGAGGCGAGATCTGCGGCAAATTGTTTTTTTGCTTCCTCCTCTTCTAATTGGGAATAAAGTCGGGTATTAAAAGCTAGATTTGTTTCAATTCTCATTTTTCTCCTGCTCGGGATACTTGAAGGCCGTTAGTTTTCTGGCTTTACGCCGGATGGCGAATTCACAGTTGCGGCACAGCGCAGGATTTCCACCTGCTTCCTTAAACACAACCTCTTGGTCAATTATTAATAAAACAAGAGTATATTTCAAGACCCGTCTACGGAGCAAGAGGACTTTTGTGTTACTATGAATTGAGAGGAGGTGAAAGAGGGTGAAGAAGAAAGATGTAAAGCTGGTATCGCAGGTCTTAATGAGCGGTGCAGTGATTTCTGTAATCCTGGCAGGAATAGGGTATCTGGGCACCGATATTTGGCTGGCTTCAACACAATGGTTATTGGTGGCCGCAGTGATGGCTCTTTTCGGCCTTTATATCAGGATGGAAAGCTGAAAAATTTGAGGCTTGCGGGAATTGTGCGGGAATTGTGCGGGAATTTTTTCCTGAATTGACATATAGTTTTGGTTTTGCTAGTCTTCTTTTATAAATGAAAAAGAGGGACATAGTAATTGGCCTTATTATCCTTGCCGCGCTGGCAGGGATTATTTTTTGGGCAAGGAAACCCCAGGAAACACTTGAGGTTCCTCATATTCCTTCGGTTGAAGAGAAAATGGAAGGAATTTTCAATCTTGAAATACCGGAAGATACGGAGAAAGCACAACTTGAAGATGTATCAGGAGGGGATGCTTCTGGGATTGCTACGAGAAGTTACGAAAATGGCGGATTCAGCCATGTGGTTTTAGCTGACTTACCGGATCCCGAAGAGGGATTTTTCTATCAAGGTTGGTTGGTAAAAGGAGCTATGGAAGATAAAGACTTTATCTCAACTGGCAAAATGATTCTTGTAAAAGGCGGTTATCTTTTGGAATTCGAGTCAGATATTGATTATTCAGAGTACGAGGGTGTTGTTATCAGTTTAGAGAAGATAGACGATGAAGAGCCTGAAAAACATATTCTTGAAGGACAATTTTAGATCCTCTTTCATTGACATCTTCTAAGGTAGCGAGATATCCTAAGCTTAGTGAAAAAGTTTGCTTTTCTTTTTGTCCTAGTATTATCTTTCTTTTTACTATCGTTTACTCCTGCTAAAGCCACGGCCCTTCTTGTGATAGACAACGACGGAGGTGTTATTTGGAAGGTTCTCTCAAGCCAAGATTCCATTTCCCTGGGCATTCCCCAACGCGAGTTTCTTGAGATTAAGAATATAGCAGTTACCAATACTTCCTCTGATACAAAAATAACCCTTGAGAAAGAT
>JBAUDN010000096.1:0-2934 GCA_049678105.1 Microgenomates group bacterium | reverse complement strand
GAGTTGTGGCGGTATCGGATCCTGATGGAGAGATTGCTCCTGATGATGTTGAAAGGGTAATAGAGGCGGCGTCTGCCGTTTCTCTCCCTTCATCTAGAGAGCCAATTCATGTTCTACCAAGAGGATTTATAGTAGATGGCGAATCTGGTGTAAAAGACCCAATAGGAATGACCGGGGTAAGGTTGGAGGTTGATACACATCTTATTACTGCATCCACAGCTGCGGTAAAAAACCTTAGAAAAGCCGTGAACGAAGTAGGAGTTAATATAGAAGGCCTTGTTTTCTCTGGTCTTGCAGCATCCGAGGCTGTTCTCACCAAAACTGAGAAGGAATTGGGCTGCGTACTTGTTGATATTGGGGGTGGTACAACTTCGGTTGCCGCCTTTATTGATGGTGCACTTTTCTATTCCGGTGTAATTCCCATTGGGGCAAGGAATGTAACAAACGATCTTGCCATTGGCCTAAGAGTATCTTTAGAGTCTGCCGAGAAAATAAAAATTGCGCTGTCAAAAGATGAAAAAAATAAAAATAAGACAAAAACCGGTAAGGAAGACCAGTTAGAACTTAAAACTTTGGGTGTTGCTGAGATTAAAAAAGTTTCCAGGAAGACACTGGTAGAGGGGATAATAAGACCGAGACTAAACGAGATATTTACCATGGTCAGGCTTGAGTTGGAAAGAGCTGATATTATAAACAAAATTCCGTCTGGTGTAGTAATAACCGGTGGAGGTGCAGAAACAGTTGGGGTTTCTGATTCAGCCAAAAGGATGATGTCCTTGTCGGCCAGGGTTGGTAAGCCGAGGGGTGTGGGAGGATTGATTGACGATGTAATAAATCCTGCTTTTGCTACTCCAGTAGGTTTAATTTTGTATGGGACTAGGCAGGTACCTGATGAGAACTTGACAAGTTTTGCCAAAAAGTTGAAACTACCGTCAGGAGGTTTTGCAGGGAAACTGGTTGATATAGTTAAAGATCTTCTGCCCTAAACTTGTAACTACTTGTAAAATCTGTCTGCCCCTAGTAAAATCACGCATACAAATGGCATTAGTAAAACCTGACTCAGCTAGAATCGCAAAGATTAAAGTAATCGGACTGGGCGGTGGAGGAGGAAATGCAATTTCCTCAATGGTGGAGTCCGAAAATATCAATGGGGTTGAGTTTATTGCCATTAACACCGATGCTCAAGTTCTTCTTGCCAATAAAGCTCCAACAAAGCTTCAAATAGGTGAAAAGCTCACAAAAGGCTTGGGAGTTGGCGGTAATCCGGAAACTGGAGCGCAAGCAGCTGAAGAATCGGTTGAGAAAGTTAAAGAGCTGCTAATTGATTCAGATATGGTTTTTCTCACTGCGGGAATGGGTGGGGGGACAGGAACTGGAGCCGCACCGATTATTTCAAAACTTGCGAAAGAGGCAGGTGCCCTAACAGTTGGTGTTGTGACAAAACCGTTTGCCTTTGAAGGAACCCGAAGGATGGTTGTTGCAGAGGATGGTATTGGAAATCTTCGAGAGGAAGTGGATACCTTAATTGTAATTCCAAACCAGAGGCTGATGGATGTTATTGATAAAAAAATGAGTTTGATTGAGGCGTTTAAGGTAGCAGACTCTGTATTAGGGCAGGCAGTTGGTGGAATAGCAGACATAATTACAACGGCAGGGCTTATCAATGTCGACTTCGCCGATGTAAAGACAATTATGAAAGATGCTGGTACAGCACTTCTTGGTATCGGTACGGGAGTGGGTGAGAACAGAGCACAAATGGCGGCCAGGGCAGCTATTTCTTCACCTCTCCTTGACCTTTCAATTGATGGAGCAAGGGGAGTTCTATTTAATATTGCGGGAGGCTCAGACCTTACCATGTTTGAGGTTGATGAAGCGGCGAGAGTAATTTCAGCTGCTGCTGATCCAGATGCCAATATTATTTTCGGAGCAGTTATAAAAGAAGACTTAACCGATCAAGTGAAGATAACCGTAATTGCAACAGGTTTTGACGAAGCCAGAGCAAGACTTGCTAAGATGGCCCAACCAAGAGCGGAACCTATTGTTGGGTTAGTGAGCGAAGGAAAACTACCTGAGGAGGAAGAGGAAGAAGAAAGGAAGCTAGAACCGTCTGAGGAGGAAGAGCCTCCAATTCCAGCAGAAGAAGATGTTTTTGGAGAAAAATTCGAAATTCCTGCTTTCTTAAGAAAGATACACTAAAGGGGGGTGAATTTACATGACCTATTTTATTGAAAGGGGTAAAGGCGGTCCATCAAAACTTGATGAGCGACTAGAGGCTTTTAGGCATCCTGAAACAGGAAATATTATACTTACAAAAGAACAAGCAGTCCGCATAGGTTTTGAGTCGCTTCTTGTACTCTATCGAGAAAGTGTGACTGAAGGGATACCTCCTTTCAATTACCCAAGTCCAAAAATAGAGGCTTTAGCCCAAATAGTAAATGGAGAACTTGGGGAAAGATACGATTTTACAGATATAGTAGAGAGCATTAAGGAAGAGCAAAGAAAAAGAGAAACTGAAAAAAAAGAAGAAAGAAAGATATCCAGCATAATTACATCTCCAGAACCACCACAAGCAGAAATTTGATATCGATGTTCTGCATCTTCCTACACTCCCCCTGGTATTTGTTGTAAAATAAACTTCAAGATGGCTAAAAACAGGCCTTTTTTTGATGAAGTAGACCCAAAAGTTGATTTTTCGGCCCTGGAACGCTGGTTGCTTGATAAGTGGTATAAAAAAGGAATAGTTAAGAAATATCTTCAAAAAAATAATTCTTCAAAGAAGAACTTTTCGTTTTTAGATGGTCCTATTACTGCGAATAATCCTATGGGAGTTCATCATGCATGGGGGAGAACCTATAAAGATATTTGGCAAAGATATAAAAATATGCGGGGGTATAAACAAAGATTTCAGAACGGATTTGATTGCCAGGGTTTATG
>JBAUDN010000095.1:0-10354 GCA_049678105.1 Microgenomates group bacterium | reverse complement strand
ATGGCGAAATATGGAATTAAAACAGGAAAAGCCTGGGGTATCTCTATTCCTAATTTGAGAAAACTGGCCAAAGAAATCGGAAAGGATCATGAATTGGCACAAAAACTTTGGAAATCCGGCATTCATGAAGCAAGAATTTTAGCAAGCATGATTGACGAGGTTGAAAAAGTTACTGAAAAACAAATGGATAACTGGCTTTCCGACTTTAATTCCTGGGATGTTTGTGACCAGGTGTGTATGAATCTGTTTGACAAAACTCCATACGCTTTTGAGAAAGCAAAGGAGTGGTCAATGAGAAAAGAGGAATTCGAAAAAAGAGGCGGTTTCGCTCTAATGGCCTGTCTCGCCTGGCATGATAAAGAATCTCCTAATTCTAAATTTATTAAGTTCTTCCCATATATTAAAAGAGAATCTACCGACGAAAGAAATTATGTTAAAAAAGCCGTTAACTGGGCATTAAGACAAATTGGTAAAAAGAATCTTTCTTTAAATAAAGCGGCAATTAAAACTGCGGAAGAGGTCCAGAAAATAGATTCAAGAGCAGCCAGATGGATCGCAGCTGATGCACTTCGGGAACTAACCAGCGAAGCGGTTCAAAGAAGATTGGTCAAATAATCTAGCGGAGATCTAAAATAAAAAACAATCCATTGTTTTCAGTAAGTGTATTATAAACCTGCTCTAGCTTAAATTTTGGTAGATTTTTTCCTGTCTGTAATCTATCTTCTGGAACCAAATAAACATGCCCATTATCTTTTTCTATGTCTAGTTTTGTAACGTGGATATCTGCCAGCTCTCCGCTTTCATTTTCAACACGAGACAAAATAATAGATTTTGCCCTACCACTGACTATCTCCGACTGCTCACCAAGTCTTTTTAAGGCAGCAGTAAGTCTTTGGTCTAAAAATTGATCTTCGCGGATCATTCCATTTTGAATTAGTAAACCATCAAGTTTTGTAGCCACAGGAAGCCTTCCCAAATAATCCCACTCAAGCGTGAGGTTTTCTGTTTCGCTTTCTATGGCTGCTTCTCCTCCTGACATTTTATCTCCCTGTCCTACACATTAAAGATTATTCATAGTTCTTACAAGGCAAGAGATTTGAAACTACAAAATAAGTTTTAAGGCAGATAGCGCTACGATAACTACAAATAATCCTCTAACCCATTCATTTCCTTTTTTGATTCCATAACTTGCACCAAGATAGGAGCCGAGAGTCATCCCTAAAAACAGGGCTCCCCCATAAAACCAATCCAAAATACCACTTTGGGCAAATATTAAAACCGATAATATCGTAACTCCCAATCCCAATACCTTTCTGGTCCCAGCGCTTTCTAAAAATGTTTGTCCAAAGATAAGAATTAAAATGTATGTAGAAAAAATAGCATAACCAGGCCCAAAAAAGCCTCCCCAAAAACCCAAAGGTAAAAACAATAGATAGCCAATTATCTTCAAGGGCAAACTCTTTTTTGCTTGCTTCTTAACTCCAAAATCTTTCCTGAAAAATAAAACCGGAAGCACAATTAAGACGATCAAACCAACATACTTACCAAGAAGCTCACCGGGAATTCTCACCAAGGTATTTGCCCCAAAATATGCACCTACAAAGGAAACTAGTGCTATTGGAATACCAATCTTGTAATCAATCTTGCCACCCTTATGAAATCTATAGATACCAGAAATAATCAGCCCCAATGCTCCCAATTTTCCAGTGGCAACGGCCACCTGTGGAGACAAACCTAAAAAGATAAGGGCAGGGATTGAAATCAAACCACACCCACCTGCGCTAGTGCCAATAAAGGCAGCAACTACTCCTACTATAAAAACAGAGATTAATTTTAAAGCTTCCATCTTGCTATTGCTTTACTCTACACATTAAAGAATATTCGCAATTTTTGCAAAGGTAGCTACCCGAGCATTTGAAATCTGAGTTTTCTATCTCTTTTCTAAAATTAAAAATTTCTTTTTTGGCTTTTTCAAAATCTTCTGCGGTTCTTGTTGATGAAATCTTTGTTTGGCCGTCAAAGTAGTAAAGCGATAGTTTTATGTCTTTCGGCTTTTTAGCAAACGGTTTTTCGGCAATATTTGTAGCTGCTAGGGCGTAAAAAGTAAGCTGTAAATCATGGTCCACCTGCTTTTGAGTCGGCACATTGGCACCTGTCTTGTAATCAATAATCTCGATCTTGCCACCAGGCAGTCTATCAACCCTGTCAATTTTCCCACCAATCTTTAATCTCCTTTCTCCTTTTGATGCAACAAGAGGAATAACAAAGGGCTGTTCTAAGGCAATTGGTATTACTTTTGGATTAAACTCTTTTTTGTAGAAATCAGCAAGAAAATTCTTTCCCTTTTCAAACATCTTCTTTTCATGAGCTTTACCTCTAAAGCCTTCTTTTATCCAATTTTCTTCTAAGGCTCTAAAAAATAATTTTTCACTTGGTTTCTCTCCACCTTTAATATAAAGATAAAAATCTCTGAGAGCGGCGTGCATTGAAATTCCGAAACTAAGTGCTGCTTTCGGGGGTGTCGGGATTTTCAGGATATATTTTAATTTGTAATGAAGGGGACAAGTCCTAAAGGTCTCAATCTGGGAATAGGATAAGTAATCAATGTGGATTGGCGGTCGGTGATCAACAACCGGTGGCCGATCTATGACTGGCGAATAATCCAGAAAGCTTAACTGCTCAGATTGCACCAATGGTCGTTCTGCCACGACGGCCGATTCCCCTAACGCCTCAAGAATAAAGGGGGAAAGTTTTTTCTCGCGCTTCCCTTCACCATAGTAATTAGCTGCCGTAAAATAAAGAAGGTCTCTTGTCCTTGTCATCCCAACATAGAAAAGCCGACGTTCTTCTTGAAGGTGATGATCACCTACTGGCAATATTTCTTTAATCAATTTCTCCGGAATTGGAATTTGCTCTCTCCTTTCAATTGTTGGAAACCTTTGTGCTACCAGATTAACCAAAAATACAACCGGAAACTCCAAACCCTTGGCTGAATGGGCTGTCAAAATATTTACGGCATCAACCTCAGTCCAATCCATATCTGCTGCCAGAGGGGATTCCCCAAGCTCAGTTGATAATTCAATCCAGTCAACCACTGCCGACACAGTGGCATCTTCATGATCAATTTCATAGGTCTTCAGTTTGTCGAAGAACCTGGAAATATTGGTTGCTTTTTTTTCTACCTCAGGACTTCCTGTATTGAGAAGCCTCTGTAACAATCCTGTATCCTCCAAGAAATAGTAAAGAATTTGTCCGGCCGTTTCTTTTCTAACAATCTTTAAGTGCTTGTCAATTATGGACATTATTTTGCCTATCTTTCTTTTTGTCTCGCTTTTGACAAAAACATCCTTAATTTTCTCGCATGTCTCAAAAAGTGAAAGATTAAAGCGCCTTGTATAATTTCCAATTACTGCCAAATCCCGAGCAGGAATGCCAAAATAATCAATTGTTAAAAGTCGATAAAGTGAAACAGAATCTTCAAGGTTATACAAAACCCTAAGGTATGAAATTAAATCTATTACCTCGGATTGTTTAAAAAGCCTCCCCGGACCTAAAAATTGATAAGGAATTCCATGTCTTGCCATGGCTCTCATAAAAGGCCTTGAATGATTGTTGGCACGAACTAAAATCGCAAAATCTTTATAGGTATATTCGTTTTCTTCTACAATTTCGGCAATTTTCTTTGCCACAAGGTCGGCTTCATTTTCAACTCTGTCAGTATGAATAAACCGAATATCATCCCCTTTTACTTTTCTTTGTGAAACCAGTTTCTTGTTAATCTTTTCTACCGCCTCGAGCCTATCCGGGTTATTGTGTTGAATAAGGTCATATGCCCTGTCTAATATTTCCTGAGTCGAACGATAGTTTCTGATTAAGGTTACCAATTTCGCTTTTGGATAGGTCTTTTTAAATTGAAGAACGTTGGACACTGCAGCTCCACGCCATTTATAAATGCTCTGATCATCGTCTGCAACGACTGTTATATTTCCATCTTTACCTGCAAGAAGTTTTACTAATTCGTTTTGGGCAATATTCGTATCCTGGAATTCATCAACCAGTATGTACTTAAATTGCTTCTTGTAAGTCCTGAGAATGTTTTGTCTTTGTCTGAAAAGGGCAAGTGTTTTGACAATCAAATCCCCAAAATCCATCAATCCCCCTTTCACCTTCAGTTCGTCATAGGTTCTGAAGGCTCTCGCCAGCTCCTTCACCTTTTTCACCTCTATTTTTTCTTCCTCGCTCTTCCTCTTTTTCTTAGCCAGCCTTTCAGCATATTTTAAGTACTCTCTCGGAGTTACATCTTCATCTTGTAACCGAGAGAAATGCTGAAGCATCCCGAAAACGAACTTCGTAGGATTCCCTAATGGCCTAAAGTAATCAATATCAAAAGCAAATAAATTATCGCGGACAAACTGAGTTGAAGTAGCCTCGGTCATAAGCTTGAATTTTGGGTCAAGTCCAATATGAAGTGCTTCTCTTCTTAAAACCCTGTCGCAAAAGGAGTGAAAGGTTGAAATCCACATTTGGGTGTAACCATATGGCATGGCAACGTCCACCCGTTCTTCCATTTCGCGGGCTGCTTTTTCTGTGAAGGTAAGGGCTAATATTTCTGAAGGTTTTGCTTTCTTAGAAAGAATCAAATATTTAATTCTTTCTGTTATCACCGTTGTTTTACCCGTTCCTGCCCCGGCAATAATCAAGAGTGGGCCATCTTTATACTTAATGGCTTCCAGCTGTTCTTTATTCAGTTTTTTCTCTTCGGAGTCGGGAACTGCCATACGGGAAAATTATATCAGTTATCTAGGAAGGCATAGATATGAAAAAGGGGGCACTGTACAACCCCCTTCTGCCACCTTGCTTTTATTTGAGATAGCCTCAGCTCTGTAGCAAACCTTGGTTCTTCCTTGATTATCAAAACCAACATAAAGCTCGGACCCCGACTGTATTATTTCTTTGGAAAACCAAGAAGATAACTCCGCCTCCAACGATTTTATGTCATAAATCGGAGCGGTTTGTACAATTTCTTCACACGAAATTGAATCGGCAGAAGCAAGTATTTCCGGGCTTTCTTCGCACGTGACTTGGTAGCGATTTATTGCCGACAAAAGTGTTTCCGCATTTTGCTCCCTAGCTGCATCTTTGGCTCGCCTCAACTGTTCAACTGGATTAATTGCTGCAATAACAATAATGGCAATTAAAGCAATGAGAAAAATGACAACTAACACTTCCACTAAGGTGAAGCCTTTTTGTGTATTCATCCTTCTAATTTTTTTGTTTCCTTTTTGACTCCTTGGCCAAGACTCTGTGTAGAAACTATTTTCTGTCCCAATCGGGTAAAAGAGGTCAATACATTGTTCATCATGTTGTAAGCATTATTCAGGTGCCGCTGGAGTTTTGAAATATTGTCTTCCACCTTGTTATAGTCTTTCTGGATCGCCCTGATTGCAGCCAATATTTCCCTGGCTTTTTTCTCAATCTTTTGGCCCTCAAAACTCATGAGAATTGCACGAAGATATGCATAAAACGTAGTAGGAGAAACCGAAAGAACCCTCTTTGCACTTGAATAATCAAAGAGAACAGGTGTATTAACAATTTCATAATATACAGCCTCTGAAGGAATATACATCAGAGCGTAAT
The DNA here is from genome assembly GCA_049678105.1 of Microgenomates group bacterium. Taxonomy (GTDB): domain Bacteria; phylum Patescibacteriota; class Microgenomatia; order UBA8517; family UBA8517; genus JBAUDN01. The sequence goes on along the minus strand of JBAUDN010000095.1, from coordinate 4,717 downwards.
CAATGGTTCCTTCCTCTGTTAATATATACTTTCTGGAAATTGTATCAATATGATTTTTAACATCTTTTTGAAATTGTTTTTCAAAAGATTTCTTTTCACTCGAGGACTCCGCTGAAGTCATTTTTCTAAAATTCTCCATTGGAAATTTAGAGTCAATCGGAACAATTCCTGCCGAGGTTTTTATAGCTGCATCCACTTTATCGCCAGATTTAAACGTGTACTGAAGATCAAAAGACTGTTTGGGCAAACATTGCTGCAGAAGTTCTTTTAAAACCTGTTCTCCAACATTCCCGCGAATCTTAGGGCTTCTTAAAAATTCCTGTAAATCTTTCATCCCACGGCCAATCTCGCTCATTTCTCCAAGATTCCTTTGTACACCAGCAATTACTCTCGCTGCAGAATCCAGTCTCTCATTTAAGGCTTGTGTGTTTTTCTGAAGAGTACTTACTAAAACTTTTCTGTCATCTTTTGAGCCCTCCTGGAGCACCTTTATTATTTCCAAAAGCTCATCAGAAGGTTTTTGTTTTTCGGCAATATCCGTAAGTCTTCTGTTAACGACAAAACCAATAACAATTAAGCCTCCGATTAGAATCAGCAGAACTATTACTGGGTCCATCACACTGCCATTTTAACACCGTGATAGTCTAAAATGAAGTTGTGCGAAAAGACATAAGAAAAAAAGGAGTAAAAAGAAGAAAGAACTTTTTCCCGGCACTGATCATTGTCCTTTTTTCCTGGGGGTTAATAGTTACAATGATTTGTTTTGTTAATCCCTCTACTTTTGGGGCTGTTCCAGCATTCTTCCTGATTCTCTTCGTCGCTCTTCTTTTTACTTTCTCAACCATTTTTGCCAACACCAGAAGAGGGATTCTTGCCGCCTCCGGCTTAACCCTCTTCTTAATCTTGCGTTATCTGGGAGTGGGAAACATTATCAATCTTTTGCTAATTGCAGGTCTTGGAATAACCGCCGACATCTACTTCTCCAGAAACTCTTGACTAGTAAATAAAAGTTGATATACTGCCAGTAGCCTGCCTGTTTAATTAAACAAACAGGAATGCGAATGTCCCACAGAAAATTAAATCCCTCTTTGAAACGCCAAATCACCAAAACCCTTGCTCAGACTTTGGCTGATTTTAAAAACTTAAAAGAAGTCTACATTTTCTTGGAAAACTTTTTTACCGATTCCGAAAAAGAAACATTTGCAAAACGCTTAGCAGTTGCCTATTGGCTTAAAAAAAGCAGAAGCTATGCAAACATTAAACAAAATTTAAAGGTTTCAAGTGCAACAATTGCAGAAATTTCCTCCCTTATGAAAACTCCCGGATTTCAGCTGGCACTTAAAAAAATCGAGGCTGAGGAATGGGCCAACCAATGGGCTGAAAAAATTAAGAAGTTTGTAGGCAGTTAACTTAATTTCTGCTAAAATACCAAAGTTAAATTAGTACCTCCACCAGGAGGTTAATTTTTTGGTGTAAACTATTAGTATGTCCAATAATTATTACGCAACCGCTGCCATTCCATATGTTAATGCCGAACCGCATATCGGTCATGCATTGGAGTTTGTTCAAACAAACACCATAGCCAGATATCAAAAGCTCCTCGGTAAAAAGACTCTTTCTTTATCCGGTGCAGATGAAAATGCGCTCAAAAATGTGCAGGCGGCCGAAGAGCAAGGAATACCTATCCAAAGATTTGTTGATAAAAACTCTAAAATCTTTGCCCGTCTGGCCAAAGAGCTTAATGCCAACTTTGACGTCTGGCAAAAAGGAAGTGACAAAGAGAAACACTATCCAGCAAGCCAAAAGCTCTGGCAATTGTGTGACAAAAATGGCGATATTTACAAAAAAAAGTATGGGGGTCTTTATTGCGTTGGTTGTGAGGCTTTTTATTCTCCAGAAGAGCTTGATGAGAAGGGTGAGTGTCATGAGCATCCCGGGAAAAAACTTGAAAAAGTCTCTGAGGAGAACTATTTCTTCAGGCTTTCAAAATATGAGAAAAAACTTATAAGGCTAATTGAAGCTGATGATCTAAAAATTATTCCTGAAACGAGAAAAAACGAAGTATTGTCTTTCTTAAAGCAGGGACTTAAAGATATTAGTATCTCCAGAACCAATGAAAGAGCCAAAAATTGGGGGGTTCCGGTTCCAGATGATCCAAGCCAAAGAATTTATGTTTGGTTCGATGCCTTGAACATCTACCAATCCGGGATTGGATTTGACTGGGATGAGAAAACTTATAAAAAATGGTGGCCAGCCGATGTTCACGTAATCGGCAAGGGAATAATCCGCTTCCATGCAGTTTACTGGCCAGCATTTCTCCTTTCTGCAGGACTTGATTTACCAAAAGCTATTTTTGTCCATGGATACTTTACGGTTGAGGGACAAAAAATATCAAAAAGCTTGGGTAATGTAATTGACCCCTTTTATCTAATTAAAAACTACGGCGCTGATGGTCTGCGTTATTATTTCTTGGCAAAATTCTCACCCTTCACAGACGGTGACTTTTCAGAAGAAAAATTAAAACAGGTATATAATTCTGACCTGGCAAATGGCCTTGGTAATTTGGTCGCAAGGATTGCTAAACTCTGTGAGAAACCTGGCCTTTCTTTTCCACGGGATAAAACGGCAGATTACTTGGACAAAGCAGTTGAAAACCACCTGAAAGGCTATAGATTCGATCTTGCGCTGGAAAAAATCTGGAGCTTGATTAGAGAACTTGATAAATCATTTGAAAAGACGCGCCCTTGGGAAAAGAAAGGAAAAGAGTTAGAAAAGATTCTAAAAGAAGCAGTTGCCGTTATCAGGCACATTACCTACAACTTAAAGCCCTTTCTACCAGAAACTGCTGAAAAAATTGAAGAGCAGTTTAAAGGACCAAAAATAAAATCTAGCAAGCCTCTTTTCCCACGAATTGAGTAAGTTTGAGATAGCTAATGTCCGTATTGTAAAATGAACCTATGAAACAATTGCTTTTGGGTAAATACGAAAAAAAGTTCGGAAGGTTTCTGGAAATCCTTCCAGGTTCTCTTGCCTGGACAATAATTTTGGCGCCTGCCATAGGAGGCCTTATTATCCCCAATGTCATTGCCTATTTAATTATTGCCTTTTTAGCATATTGGTTTTACAAATCTTTCAAATCAGCTTTCTACAGTTTTAAAGGCTACTTCATCGTAAAAGAGTGGGAAACTATCAAATGGCATAAAAAATGGAAAAAGGAAAAAACCGCAGCCTCTCTTGATTGGGACGATGTAAAACACGTTGTCATAATCCCTAATTACAACGAATCAGAAGAAATTCTTTCAAAAGCCCTCCAAGCGTTTGCTAAACAAAAACAAATTGACAAAAATTCTTTATTTGTTTTCCTGGCAATGGAGGCACGGGCAGAAGGCTCTAAAAAACGAGCCGCGAACCTCATTAAAAAATATAAAGATAAATTCGGATTACTTACCACAACCTTCCATCCAGACAACATATTAGGAGAGATAAAAGGAAAAGCATCAAATGAAGCCTGGTCTGCAAAGGAGGCTAAAAAAATACTGGATAAAAAAGGCATTCCTTTAGAACATGTAACGGTCACTTCTTGTGATGCTGATGCACAATTTCACCCGAAGTATTTTGCCAGTCTGACCTATCATTTTGCCATAAATCCCAACCGCTATTTAAGATTCTGGCAATCGCCAATCTTCTGGTACAACAATCTCCACAGAGTACCCTTCCCAATCAAAATGATTGCCGTCATTGGACACGCAATTCATCTGTCAGATTTACAAGAAGCTAGTAGGCTTATTTTCAATTACTCCTGCTATTCACTTTCCTTCAAGCTTTTGCATAGTGTCGGCTACTGGCATACCGATATTATCCCTGAGGACTGGCACCTTTTCCTTCAAACTTTCTTTGAAAACAAAGGCTTGATTGAGGTTGAACCAGTTTATCTGCCAACAAATATCGACGCCCCGGAAGCAAAAACATGGCTCGGATCTCTTAAAAACCGATACGAACAATGCAAAAGGCATGCCTGGGGAGCAACAGACATACCTTATGCAATAAAAGAGTCAATGAAACATACAGAAATCCCTCTTTTGACCAGGGCATTTAGAATTTACAAAATATTTGAAACTCACGTAATTTGGTCCACCAACTGGTTTCTGCTCACCCTTGGTGCAACCCTCCCTGTCATTATCAACCCCGCATTCTCAAGAACCTCACTTGGATATAATCTCCCTAGGGTTGCAGAAACAGCCTTGACTATATGTCTTGCCGCCCTTGCTGTCATGATTGCCGTAGATCTCTCTCTTAGACCAAAAGAGATAAGACCAAAAACGGCCTTTGCAGCGCTCAAGGAAGTTGTGCAATGGGTAACATTACCAATAGTCACACTTCCCCTGTCTGTCCTCCCCGGCCTCCACGCCCAGACCATGCTTATGGTGGGGAAAAGATTGGAATACAAAGTTACAGAGAAGATTTAAATCTTAATTTGTCCAATATCATCAACACAAATCCACGAAGCCATTGCTCCAAAACCTTTCTTGTCTATCTTAAAAGGTTTTATTCTCTGTGGATTTTCAAGAAAAATTAAAATGCAATATCTTTTGTCTTTAAACCTTTTATAAAAGCCAGAAAAATTTTCTTTAGAAATCCCAAGCTCTCTCCCTTGTCTATCTAAAATTCCTTTTACCTTTTTAGGAGTTAGTTCCTCAAACTGAAATGTACTGGAAAC
>JBAUDN010000094.1:0-6508 GCA_049678105.1 Microgenomates group bacterium | reverse complement strand
ATTTTCTTTTATATAAGTAACCAGCTTTGGAATACTGGGTAGACCATCTAGGAGCGAATATTCCGTATGTAAGTGCAGATGAACGAACTTCTTTGCCATATTCTTCTTACTTATATCAGGTTTTTTGTAATTTATCCAAAAGAAGTTTTCTAATTAATTTTGGGTTTCCCCGACCTTTAATTTTCTTCTGAACAGCTCCGATTAAAAACCCAATAACAGTTTCTTTCCCGCTTTGGAAATCTGCCACCGCTTTCTTTTCCTCTAAAACAACCTTATTAATGGCATCTTTTACTTCCTTCTGGCCCGCAAATTCTCTCTTGGAAAGTTTTACTATTTTGGCAACCAAGCCTGCAGGCTCCTTTTCTTTTTTATCTAGATTCTGGTTGACCATTAAACCGGCAATCGTTTTCGGTAATATTTTATGCTTGCTTGCTAACCGTACAGCTTCTTCAAAATACTCTGCTCTTTTTACTTCTTGTATAAGAACTTCTATATAGTTCTTTGGCAACTTGTACTTTTTTGAAAATCTTTTCCTTTTTTCACTAGGAAGTTCAGGTATGGAGTTTTTTATTTTTTCAATCTCTTCTTTAGTGAATCTCATTGGTGGAATATCCGGCTCAGGAAAGTAGCGATAATCTTGCTCCTCTTCTTTTGCTCTTTGTGTAAAAGTAATCCCTCTCGCTTCATCGAAACCTCTTGTTTCTTGAGTTACTTTTCCTCCTGAAACCAATATCTTTCTTTGCCTTTCCAGTTCAGTTTTTATAGCCTTTTTTAAGAATTTAAAAGAATTGATGTTTTTGAGTTCAACTTTATAGTCAGGAAGTTTTCCTTCTTTCTCTGCAAGAGAGACATTTGCTTCCAAGCGCATGGAGCCTTTTTCCATATCTGCCGTGGAAATTCCAAGATAACGGACCATAAGTTGAACTTCTCTCAAAAATTTTTCCGCCTCTTCCACGCTTTTAAAATCAGGCTCTGTTACCATTTCCAATAAAGGTACGCCGCTGCGGTTAAAATCAACCAAAGAAACCCCCTTGCCTTTCAGTTTCCTGTGAACGAGTTTTGCAGTATCTTCCTCTAAATGAATTCTTCTTATTCTTACTTTCTGACCGGTGTCCATGAACCACTGACCATCGACACAAAATGGAATGTCATACTGACTGATCTGGTATGCCTTTGGTAAGTCCGGATAGAAATAATGCTTTCTGTCAAATTTAGAGAGTTTGTTTACCTTGCAGCCAAATGCCAGGCCGAACTTTAGGGTGTCCTTTATTGCTTTCTGATTAGCAAAAGGAAGAGCACCCGGTAATCCAAGACAGACAGGGCAAGTCTGCGTATTTGGCTTTTTAGCAAAATGATCTGCAGAGCATCGGCAAAACATTTTGGACTTTGTGGCAAGTTCAATATGTACCTCAAGTCCTATTATTGGCTTAAAATTATTTTTAGATTTATTCATTTCTTTCTGAAAGAAAATTCATTATCTAGTACCTCTTGACCATATTTATTAGAAAATACCAGGGTAACCAACAAAACACCTGTTAATAAGAATGTCAGAAATCTTATCCCAAACATTTCTGTAATGGCTCCCGAAAAAAGAACCGGAAAAACAGTTGCTACCGTTACCAAAAACCAATAGTTTCCGAAAACTCTACCTCTTAATCCTCCAGGTGTCTTCTCTTGCAAAAATGTTTGCGAGGGGATAAAAATACCAGTAAAAGAAAGACCGATTAAAAAGACTGTTATCATTCCCGCTAAAATTCTCCCGTAATGTGGCAGTTCCGGAAGAATGAATGTAAACACAAAAAGCAGAAAAGTCATAATCATCAAGAATGTTTCAATGGCCTTTTTCTTTCGCCAACCTTCTTTCAAAAACTTAGAGACTAATATGGCTCCAACAGCCGCCCCAGCCCCTGCAGGTACAATTATCAACAACCCTGCGGAATCTACATTAATTTTAAAAATTTCTGTAGCAAGTGCCGGTAAGTTAACTGCCACTACAGACAAAGATACGGAAAGACCCAACATGAGCACAAATGGCAATAAAATTGAGCGATTTTCTTTAATAAATTTATATCCTTCCACAATTCTTGCAAAAAATTTCATTACTTCCTCTTCAAAACCCTTACGAACTGATTTTTCTGTTCCCATGGGAGGTAAAAAGCTAACACTAATAGAGGCTAAGAATAAAAAGCCGGAGCACAGGAAAAGAGCATTCCCAAAACCCAACAAATGTTTAAGCATTCCTGCAATACCAAAACCTATTATCAGTCCACCTTGCTGTGTTAAGAAAAATAGACTATTTGCATGAGGCAGGTTTTTCTTTTTAACAAGTGAGGGAAGGGAAGCCGCCTCTGCAGGATCGTTAAATTGATTCACAAAAGAATAAATTAGAATCACGCCATAGGGCAAGAACAATCTGTTCTCATGTAGAAGCGCGTATAAAAAAACAGTTGCTGCTTGTAAAAAGTTTGTCACGATAAGCATACTTCTTCTGTCAGTCATATCTACCAATGCTGCGGCAAAGGGTCCAATAATAATTGCGGGGAGTGCATAGGCTATCCAGAGGAGAGACGTAGCAATTGAAGAACCTGTATGTTCAAACAACCTGATAAAAAGCAGGAAAAATATAATGTTGATAGTTAATTGCGAAAGTATCTGTGATGCCCATAAATATTTAAATTTTGAGCTTTTAATTAAGTGTTTAAAATCTTCCATGATAATTTATTAAAAGGCACTTTTAGGTTTCCAGTCAGTTGCTTTCTCATACAATTTTCCCAACTTGAATAACATTTTCTCCGAAAATCGCGGTCCCATTAATTGGAAGCCTAGAGGCAAACCATTTTTTGAAAAACCGGAAGGAATAGCTAGTCCCGGAATTCCAGCAATATTGGCGGAGGCTGTAAAGACATCCGCAAGATACATTTGCATCGGATCCTGTGCTTTTTCTCCAAGCTTAAATGGAGGCGTCGGTGAAACAGGTGCAATTATTGCATCAACTTTTTCAAAAGCTCTAGCGAAATCTTCAATAATCTTTGAACGAACCCCCATCGCTTTCAAATAAAAAGCATCATAATAACCGGCAGAAAGCACATAGGTACCAAGCATAATTCTTCTTTTAGCTTCTGCTCCAAAAGAAGGCCTATCATTCCCATATCTAACTCCATCATATCGGCCTAGATTTGATGAAACTTCAGCCGGTTGAACAATGTAATAAACCGAGATCGCATATTTTGTATGAGGAAGACTAATGTCGATTAGCTCTATTTCTTCCTTTTCAAAAACCTTCGCTGCCTCAAGTACTGCTTTTTCAATCTCTTTGCTCAAACCTTCTATAAAATATTCTTTAGGTATTCCAAGTTTGAATTTTGAACTTTGTTTTTTGAAATTTGAATTTTTTACCGTACTGTCTTTTCCATCTTCTCCTTTTATATTTTCAAAGGCCGTCTCAATATCTCCTACCGTTGGAGCAAAAATCCCCGGAGAGTCAAGAGAGGATGCCATAGCAACTATCCCGTATCTGGAGACTGCACCATAAGTAGGTTTTAACCCAACAATCCCACAAAAACTTGCCGGCTGTCTTATAGAGCCTCCCGTATCAGTTCCTGTTGATATTAAAGAAAACTTAGCGGCAATAGAAACGGCAGATCCACTTGAGGAACCACCGGGGACAAAAGCTTTTCCCCATGGATTTTTGGTTGCTCCAAAATCGGAATTTTCCCCGGATGCCCCATGTGCCCATGCATCACAATTTGTTTTCCCCATCATTATGCAGCCTGCATTCTCAAGTTTTTCAACTACCGTAGCCGTATATGCGGGAATATAGTATTCAAGAACTTTTGAGGCAGCTGTTGTTCTAATACCTTTAGTTAAAAACAAGTCTTTGTGAGCCACAGTAACTCCAAGTAATGGATATTTTTCAAAAGCTGACTTACCCAGTTCATCTATCTTTCTGTCTGCTTCCTTAGCCTGAAGATAGGCTAACTCATCCGAAATCGTAAGAAAACTATTTAAGTCTTTATCATATCTGCCAATTCTTGCAAGATACGCATCAACCAGCTGCACCGCAGTAAATTCTTTCTCCAATAATCCTTTTTGTGTTTCTTCAATGGTTAAAGGTATTTTCATATTTACTCGTCTTTTGGTGCCAACACTGCATCCACGACAAAGTATCCATTATGCACTTTTTCTGTTCCGGAAAGGGCATCATGCTGGAACAATCTGTCTTCAAAGGCTATCTTGTCATCCCTTGTCACATTTTCTAAACCAGTAGTTTGGCTTGTAGGTTCTGTCTTTGAAGTATCAACTTCATTTAATTCTTCTATATAGGAAATTATTTCTGAAAGCTGTTTGGAAAACTTAGCTATTTCACTTGAAGTAAGCTTTAGTTTGGCAAGTTTGGCTACATGTTTAACATCGCTTTTACTTAATTTCCCCATACATTCATATCTTACTACAACTTAAGCCATGCTTTGAAGTGTTTTTATTCTTTCCCTTACTGGAGGATGGGTGTTGAAAAGTCCTGCAAACCAACCCACAGCGGATTTCATCTTGCCCTTGAAGGGGTTAACTATATAAAGATGGGCAGTAGCTTTATTTGCCGCCTCCAAAGGTTCGCGGTCCACAGAAATTTTTTGAAGAGCCGTAATTAAACCTTGGGGTTGTCTGGTAATGGAAACAGCTCCGGCATCGGCTAAAAATTCCCGCCTTCTTGAAATTGCAAGCTGGATAAATTTAGCAAAGATCGGGGCAAGAAGGGCAAAAAGAAATCCTAAAATTATAAATATTGCACCAAGTTGTCCGGAGCGGCTTTCTGATTTTCTTCCTCTTCCTCTCCAACCAATTCTCAAAAACCAATCGCCTAAAAGAGCAATCAAGCCAACTAAGACTGCCACCACGGATGCGAGTCTTGTATCATAATGTTTGATATGAGAAAGTTCGTGGGCAATGACGCCTTCAAGTTCGGTTCTGTCTAATTTTGTAAGTAAGCCCGTTGTTGCACAAATTACTGCGTGGTCCGGATCCCGTCCGGTAGCAAATGCGTTGGGAGCAGTATCTTCAATTACATAAAGTCTGGGCCTGGGTAATCCTGCTGCTAGACTTAAGTTCTCTGCAACCGTATAGAAATTAAAATCTTTTTTCCTGTCTGCTGGTCTTGCCCCGGATATTGTCAGTACAATCCTGTCGCTGAAATAATATCCAGCAAGACTCATTAATCCGGAAATAATAAGTGCTAAACCTACGAATCCCAAACCACCCGGCTCGTAGCCAAGATAGAAACCAAAAGCTTGGGAAAATACATAGACAGCAAGAGTAACGAAAACCACAAAAAGTACCACCACAACAGCACTCTTGCGTTTATTTGCATCAATAGCTTCGTAGATATTAATCATTTACAACTTAACTTTAGGTGTTTTTGTCTCTTTTGGTGAGACAGTCACATGCTCTCCTTTTTCAGGTGTAATAAGACCCGGCAGCTCATCAAATTTAAAAACATTGGCAACGATGCTTGACGGAATTCTTACCCTTTTAACGTTGTAATCAGCCGTTAAGTCAATAACCAATCTTCTTGAATACATCACCTTATCAGCCGTATCTCTTAACTCATCCATCAATTTTGTAACTACACCAGCTCCTTTAATCTCAGGGTTGCTTTCTACTACAATCTGCAGTTTGGGCAAAACCTCAGCAAGTTTACTACCCGCATCAGCCATTTTTTGTACATCGCCGGATTTCACTGCTTTATCAATTGTCTTTCTGGCTTCTGTAAGGTCTTTAAAAATTCCTTTTTCGTGCTTCAGATACCCTTTGGCTGAAGATTCTAAATTAGGGATTAAGCTTGCTTGTCGTTTTAGTTGATTTCCGATTTCCTGAACCGCAGCTTTGATTCTTGTTTTACTTGAAACAAAGAAATTGTAGATTGAAATAATCCAAAATATCAAAATTACAACTAGCGCAATCAAAAAATAAATCATTAACTATCACCTCCTTTAATAGAATTACTTTAGCATTTTAACAAATTCTGTGAAAGATCTAGTATTTATAATATCCTTTTTTGTTGTCCAACCTCGTCTGGCAACAGAAACACCAAAACGCATGTCATCTAAACCATCTTTATGATGAGCATCTGTACCGAGTGTAAGTTTTACTCCAGCTTTTATCGCTTCATGAACTAAAACATCTGGCAAGTCTAATCTTACGGGATTGGCGTTTATTTCCAACCATTTATCATGTTTCTTACAAAATTCAAAAATCTCTGGCCAGTTAAATTCAATTCCTTCTCTTTTACCCAACATTCTACAGGTGGGGTGGGCAAGAATTTTCACTTTGGGGTGGGCTAGAGCAGAAAGCACTCTTTTAGTTGCCGTTTGTCTTGTTTGCCCGAAACTGGAATGGATTGCTACTAAAGCAAAATCAAGAAGCTTTAAACCTTCATCGGGTACTGGTAATCTACCGTCTGGTAAAATATCAATCTCAAGGCTATTGAACACTTTTTTTACGCTCCCTCCTTTAC
>JBAUDN010000093.1:0-9139 GCA_049678105.1 Microgenomates group bacterium | reverse complement strand
TGAGGAAAGTCCTACTCCTACTCCAACGGAATCTCCAACACCTACACCGACTGCAACCCCGTAGTTAATATTTCCTAAATAATTTGTAGATTGAGAGAGTTTAAATTTTAAAGCTGGCCAGAAAGTGATATCATTTAGGTAATGAATCTGCCCCGGTTTTTCAAACAAACTTTGGATTTTAATTTGGGTGGGCTTGTATTTTCTCCCTCCTATGTTCAGGCCGCCGCTATCATTTTGCTGCTTTTTCTTTTGGTCTTGACTCTTGCGCGGTTAAGAAGACTGTTTATACATTGGAATTTTAGGAGTGCTGGGTCAATGCTGTTTATAGGATTTTTATTAGCCTTAATATTGGAAGGGTTTTTGATACTGGGCGGAAGGACGATGCTGACCGAAATACTAGGTTGGGAAAATGCACCCAAACCTATTAAAAATGCATTGGAAACAGGACGAGCAAGATTGGTTGAAGTTTTGGGAGTAACCGAAGAAATTCCAGAATCTTATGCAGAAGAACAGCTTGATTTATATGATATTGTGACCGATTTTCAACGTTTGGCTCCAGATGATGCTGAAAAGTTCCGCTCCATGATTTGCGAACCATAATTTTAATTATTGGCTCTTCGTAATTAAGGCTCTATTTTGATATACTCTTAGGCACATGCAAGATTCAAAGCAAAAAATTGATAATTTGATCAAAACTTTCAAAAACTTGAAGGACGGGTTTGATTTGGAGAAAAAAAAGGCGAGGTTTTCTGAATTAGAAAAGCAGTCGACAGACCCTAATTTGTGGAATGATCAGAAGAAAGCAAGAAAGGTAATGCAGGAAATGGGGAATTTAAATAAAGAGATGGTGCAAATGGAGCAGATGGAAGAAAAGATAAAAACTTTGCGTGAACTTTCTAAGGAAGAAGTAAAACAACTAGAGCAGGAAATTAAACAGTTCAAGCTTACAACTTATCTTTCTGGGGAGCATGATGGCAAAAATGCCATTATGTCAATTCATGCCGGTCAAGGGGGGACGGAGGCAATGGATTGGGCCAATATGCTTTATAGAATGTATTTAAGATTTTGTGAACACAGAGGTTGGAAAACCAAGGTAATAGATTTATCTTCTGGCGAGGAGGCAGGAATCAAGAGTGTAACTTTCAAAGCAGAAGGACTTTACGCCTATGGTTATTTGAAAGGAGAAGTGGGAACACACAGGCTTGTGAGACAATCTCCGTTTAATGCCGACAAGTTACGACAAACTTCTTTTGCTTTAGTTGAAGTTTTACCAGAACTTGAAGAGGTGGACTTGCCGGATGTCAAGATAAAAGATGATGATCTTGAATGGCAGTTCTTCAGAGCATCAACTCAAGGAGGACAGAATGTGCAGAAAGTTTCAACCGCAGTAAGACTAATACACAAACCGACTGGAGTTACAATTACCTCCCAACGAGAACGCTCCCAAGAACAAAACAGAAAAATTGCCCTAAACTTATTAAGGTCTAAGCTTTGGGTGCTGGGACAGGAAAAGCGAGATGTGGAGAAAAAAGAGCTTAAGGGTAAATACACTCCTGCCTCATGGGGAACGCAAATTCGCTCTTATGTATTGCATCCATATAAAATGGTGAAGGATTTAAGGACTCAAGTGGAAACGTCCGATACAGATGCCGTACTTGATGGAAACCTGGACGAATTTATAGAAGCCGAACTGAAATTGGGCCACAAGTAACAAATAACAATTTTACAACCTCGAACTTTTACTTGAACTTGAACTATTTAGAGTGATATATTGAAAGATATGGAACCGCAGACACAGACCGAGCAAAGTCAACCCGAGGTTGCACCTGTAGATCAGACACAGAGTCAACAGCAATCTCTTAAAACACGGGTTTTAAAACAGTTTCCGAAGAAACCTGAGAAGAAAACATTCATTTATGTTTTAGCGGCCCTCTTAATTGTTTCGGCTGGGGTTGGAACTGGTTGGTTATTGTCGGGTACAAGAAGTAGTGGTTCAGCTTCCACATCGGGGGTTGCACCCGGGGCAGAAACTGGTCCCAAAGAGGCAGGAATTGCCGACGAAGCTACTTTTAGAGATTCCGCGGAGGGGATTTTAGAAGAAGGTGGGGTTGACGGGGAAGGAACACACCATTTGGTTCGCGAAGGCGGTCCTTCTCAGAGTGTATATTTGACTTCAACTGTCATAGACCTTCAAGGCTTTGTAAGCAAAACGGTTCAAGTTTGGGGAGAAACAATCTCAGCCCAAAAGGCGGGCTGGTTAATGGATGTAGGAAAGATAAAAGTAATTGAGTAGCTTCTTAGTGCCCAAAGTTTGACTTTGGGGTTGGCCTGACCTATAATTTCATCACTTTACACACTCTCAGGGAATTTTGCCCCTGAGTGTTTTGTATAGTTAACATGGTGCCTTTATAAGGCGCACTTTAACAAGGCAAGAGAGACATTCTAACTTTTGACGGCAGGAAGATACGGCTGATTTGCGGCCGTAATAACTGTCGTCAAAGGAGAAAAGAATGGCTCATGCAAAAACTCACTCAAAAGTATCTGAAATCGACCCGAAAAACTATCGAGAGTTAGGAGGAAAAAATGAATAGGAAATCAGAAAGAGGCCAAGTATTCATCATAGTGGCTTTCTTTTTGCTCCTCGTAGGGCTTCCGTTTCTGGCATGGCTTACAGACCAAGGTTTTTTGTACTTGGCTCGTCGCCATCACCAAAAGGTGGTTGACTCAGCGTGTTTGGCTGGTGCCATTGCCGCTCAGAATGGAGACCCGATCGAGGCTGAAATTCTTGCAAGTTTCGTTAACAACGGAGTAGATCCATCTTACTACACACCTTACGAAGGAAGTGGGGTAGGACTGGTGAAGGGGATTGAGCTTTGGCCCAACATAAGGGTTAGGATGCTGGGTCCAACAACGAGTATCCTTTCCCATTTCCTGGGCAATCCCGATGGCTTGATTATGGCGGCCGAAGCATACTGTAAGAGAGGCTTGGGGGGCTTTTTACCGCTTGCTCTTAAAGAATGGGAGGGTCCTGGTTCTAAAATCCTTAAGACCGATGATCCGAATGACGAATGGAGTGGAGCTTGCCCTCTGCCATTTCCCGACCCCTCGGTATCGCCCATCGATCGGAGTCCACCTAACTGTTGGGTTTGGGGTGACTGGCAGGTTCTTGCTGGCGACGGACATAGGCCTAATGAAGGGGGTATCAGTATGAATGGCCTAATTGCCCCGGATGTTCGTTGTGAACATCTGGGCCAAAAGTGTACCAGCAAGGTTTACATTCCCCCAGTTCCTGAAGGTGTGGCAGTGAACACCCTTAAGTCCTATACAAAAGGCTACATTGCCGCTGGTGGATACGATGGTCCGCTTCCGATTCCTGGTATTTACACAGGGGTTAACTCGGCATTGATTGCGCAACAGGAGGGTGTTAGTAATAACTTCCTTGCGCAAGAGATTGCCGAGAGGTATGGAGTCGGTAGTTATCTAATTGTGTTTGTCTATGGAAGTGGGGAGCTTTATCCTGGCAACAAGAACTTTGACTATGTCGAGGTGATCGGATACGCCGTTGTCAAGATTGTCTACATAGATGCAAACACAGTGGCCGTTGTCCCGGTTTATCCGGCAACGAACGAAGGCGATTTGTCTATTGAAGATGATTTGCCAAAATCTCCTCAGGAGATTGGAGAGGCCGGTTACGATATATACCCAGTGTTGCTGCCCTGGGATTATTAATAGCGAAGGGAGTAAAAACCATGAAGTCAAAAGAAAAAGGACAAGGGCTTGTTGAGTTCGCTTTAGTTATCCCTGTGCTGGCGATGCTACTCCTGATCATGGCGATCGTAGGCGATAATTTTCGCCGAGTTGAGGCTCTGGAGAACGCAGCAAGCGAGGGAGGCAGAGCAGCTCAGGTTTACAGACCTGATGGTGTCACAACCTGTTTCCAGCGAGTTGAAAGTGCCGTGCAAAGGATAACCCCGATTGATGTGACGGTTGAAACCTCGGCCAACTGTAGTGCCACTAACGTCTGGGCAAGGATTCCTTCTGGTGACCATATCACGGTCAGGGTTTCTCACACTTGGCAGGAGATTTTTACATCAACCTTCCTGTTGGGACCTGGGGAGCCACCGAAGGTAAGGACCTATACCGCCGAAGTGATCGACAGACACGAGTGAGTGAAGCATGAGCGCAAGAAGTCCGTCAAAAGGGGTGCCTGAAAATAATTAGACTTTTCAAAGTCTACAGGTACCCTCACGGATTTTCTCTCTTGCCTTTTTTACATCAAGAAACCCGCGTAAATTCGCGGGCTTTTTGTTTGAGAAATAGTTATTCTGGTAATAAATCTCTTTTAAAACCAAAGGGAAGACTGTCGTTTAAACTAGATGAAGTATTTTCTTGAGAATGTTCGTTAATAAATTCAACAGGTTCTAAAAAGTGTTTTTTAATCCAAGTCGGACCAACACTAGTTCTGACAAATGGGGTATGTTTAAAATATATGTCCCATGTGGCTCCATATGCGATAGCAAAATGTAAATAGTTATCGAGGTGGCAGTCAGTATCACCTATTATTCCTATTTGTTGATTGATTTCATATGTCTTTCCAACTTCAATATTTTCCTCTATTTTACTAAGATGCCTATAGATACTTAGGACTTCGGATCCGTCAGGTAGTCTATGACGAAACATTATAGTTTTACCTGGACCGCAATATGGAGTTTCTTCTGCAAATATACATTCTCCATTAGCGACAAGATGTATTGGTGTATCAACATCTTCAGATTTGTTAACATAAATATCAACGGCCTCGTGATTGTTAGGAGAGAGAAACCTTTCCCCATATTTAATTTCACCACTAACTGGCATGCGGAAGGCATCTGCGACAGGTGTTTGCTCATTTTTGAAAAGTTTGTCATACACTTGCCAATATTTAGTTGATGCTTCCCATTCAAGAACATGCTTGGGGGTATCAACTAAGACGAGAAAATCTCGGATAAATTTAAAATATTTTCTTACCGCTTCTTTCCTGTTTCCGTCCTCGCCTAAAAGTCTTCCAAAGGTTAATTCTTTCATTTGTTCGTTATCTTCAATTAATGCTTTTATACCAACCAGGAACCTCATTTCTGCCATGAATTTTTTACCGGGGTCTGGTTTGTTTAAATCAATTTCATTATGACCAATGATGTTGAGAGCGGAAGGAATGTTTTCGCTGTATCTTTTCATAAGGGTCCAAATAACTGAGATTACATTTGCGATTTTTTGCGAATCAGGGGCAGTTTCTGGAGAGTCGAAGAACTTTCCACTTATTTCTATTCCGATTGTTCTTAAAAGTGGGTCAATTTTCACTCCGTAAAACATTTCTTGTAGAACTGAGATTATTCCTCCCTTAAACCCTAATTGGTGACCAAGATGGTTAAAGGCTCTTAAAAAGTAGTGTTTGTCTTTCCTAACTACATTATGGTCAAGTGGTCCGAGATGGGTGGCTCGAAATGGTATGCCATCAGTAGTATCTGGTTCTTGGGTTTGAGCTATGCTTAGGAATTCTTTTGGATCATTATTGTTTGCAACGGCTACTTCGCCCCCCACAAGAAACTGGGAACTTGTTGAATACTCGGAGCCGTCGAGAGTCTCTCTTTTTCCGTCAAAACCATAAATGTAATTTTGCAGAGGTCTTTCTGAATTGAGTTCATTACTAAACCAGTGGAGGACAATGGCCCAGGGAAGGTCAGTTCGAAGTCTATCCCAAGGATGTCTGTGTTCTTTGTTCCATTGAGTTTGAGCAAAAGGAACTCTCCCTTGGGACGTACCGTTTTCATTAAGTAGTTGCAAATATCCCTTATTGTCAATTTCAGTTTTAGGGACAATTTCCAGAATCTCTCTGACACTTTCTGGAAGAGTTTCAAGTTCTAGCTTTGGCCATTCAGTCTCGTTTTGGGGAAAATTTTCAGGAATAGGAGGCAGAGAAGGCTTTTCTTTAATCAAAGGCCTAAAAGCTAAGGCGCCAAGACTAAATCCTGCCAGTCTAAGGGCATCTCTTCGCGATAATTCTTCTTTTCTTCTCATATACTTACTTAAAAACAAAAAAGCCCGTTAGGGCATATAAAATTAATTTCTAATTAAAGTTGTGCATGTTGGGGCAGGATATCCTTTTTAAGGGATATTTCGTCTAGAGACGAATCCTGCCCCAACAGTTGCACCTTGCAACTTTGTGTGTAGTTAGAGCCGCTTTTGCTCCGTAGATAGAAATTCTCTCCTGAGAGCATCCAGTTTTTGGTCTTCGGTTTCCGGGTCGTCGGGGCTCCATTCTTGATCCCAGGTTTTCTGAAGACTGGAGTCAATACGAGTTCCCATGTCACCAACCGTTTTACCAAGAGCCCCGGATTGCTTTTGTGCGAACCGGGCGGCTGATTCAGGTTGAATCCTTCCCAGTATTTCCGCAAGATCATCGTCAATCTCGAGACGATTTGCTCGCAGGAAGGCAATGATAACCCTTATGTAGTCATCAATCGTTTGCTGGACTTCTACAAGGGCCATCCTGAGAAACTTCCAGTCCGCAGATAGCCAGAACCCTGGTACCCGTTCGAGCATCTCTTTCGAGTTTTTAATCTCGCCTTTCGGGATGTCCAGTTTAGGGTGACGCCCAGTGAGCATTTTATAAAGCCGACGCACTTGCTTAATCCGCTCTTCAGCCTGGACAACTTGCTGGTAATAACCAGGAGCTTTACCGATGTTGTTCACCAGAGAGTTGGATTCTTCAATGAAGCTTTCAACTTCATCCGGCTTGACCTCAAGAAGCTTGAGCTCTTTGATCTTCTTTTTCCACATTGAGAGGATTTTTTTGAAGCTCAGGGTATTTGAACCTTTCATTGGATGAGGTTGGTTTTTATCGATGCTCTCTAGTTGTTGGAGGTGTGACCCTGCCATTGCGAGAGATACTTTTGCCTGGTTAATTCTCCTGTTCTGGGCTTCTACCACGTCGTTGAGTAGCCCTTCTTTCTCTCTTTCGAGTTCCTCCTGTTTTTTCCTGGCTATTTCTTGGATGTGTTGTTCGAAAAGCTCAGGTAAGCTCTCTATGAACTCTGACAGAGCATCCATTTGTTCCTCTAACGAAACCCAAGCGGCGCGTAGCCTTCTGAGCGACCAGAGCGTTGCACTCCGGTAGGCAGGAGATGCTTTGCGAAGGGGATTAGCAACCGCTTTAATGGGGAGAGAGAGAAACCGCCAGATTATTTTTCCGGCTGCTTGTTCTATTTTACTAATACAGTATCTAACCAGTCGCCAGATTTTCCGACCTTTTTTCCCTTTCTCTGGTGGGATTGCCCATCTTTCCTCTTCTTTCTTAAACCAGGGGTCATTCTCAACAGGTCTCGCAATCGTTGATCTGAGAAGCCGTTTTCTGTACTTGATGAGTTTTTGCAAGCGCCCACTAGCTTCCTCATACTCATCCATAGGTACTTGTTCGAACTCAAATCTTGCTACCAGAAATGCTTGCGAGAGCATTTTTTCCAACTGTTCTTCTTTTGGCTCGACCTTTTTTGCGATCCTTCTAATTTCCTTTATCAGGCGTCTTCTCTCGCCTCGCAAATTAGTGAACCATCTAACGAGTCGTTTCAATACCCACTTGATGGGACGCAGAATAAGCAACTGGATAAAGAAAACAACTAATCGTATGGGGGCCATGAATAGCCATGCTATGGCCTTGACCAGCCACACAAAAAGTTGCTGTGCCGCTTCTAGCAAGCGCGGGAACGTTGAAACGATCGCGAGAAGAATGAGTAGAGCTGCTAATCCTATTGCGGTATATAGGAAAAGCGTGATTTCTAGATCCATGGGATTACCTCCTTCATGGTGCTTAGTGTCCTTATGGGCACTAGCCTTTTTCGTGGGCATCGAGCAAAGGCCCGATTTTGGCTTCCAAGAGAACTTTCAACTGACGATCTTTCTTCAGGCCGTTTATTTCAGCGTTCGTTATCTCTTCCCACTTCTCAAGTATTTCCCTTGCCAGTCTTCCTCGAACATCGTTTTGCTTGGCTATCAACCTTATTGTGTCGAGGTTTTCCTCAATTGCCCTTCTAGTACCTTTTCTTTCTCCGACATTTTGGAGATACATGGTTAGATCTACTCCTCCAAAAAAGACGGCGAGTATAGCAAACACAACGAGCCCGATTACCAATAGCGAGATGAGGATAAGCGTTGTATCATCTTGTTGAGACAGTACCGACGAATTCAGTAATAGAGCCTGAGTCGACATTTTTCTTCTCCTTTTTCTCCTCTTGTTTTTAAGAGGGCTATTATACACACAGAGTTGTTAAGGTGCTCCGTAATTTTAACTAAACCACTTTAAAGATCATGGGCTGTCCACGACCTGGGTTTATTTTAGAGCATTGGGGAATTTTAACTCATGAACAGGCAAAAATCAAATAATATAGGATGGGTTTTAGAAGATAGTCCAATTTTTTCTGGTCTAGCCGATTGTTTAGGGTATCATAATTTGATAATCTAAGAAGATAATATTTGCCGCTATGATTTCTTTGAAGAACGTTACAAAAGATTTTGGAGAGATAAAAGCCGTTGATAATGTAACTTTTTCCGTTGATAAAGGTGAATTCGTATTTATCACGGGGCCGTCTGGTGCAGGTAAAACTACAGTTTTACGTTTAATTCTAAGAGACCTTTTACCTGATACTGGCGAGGTTACTTTTGATGGACAAAATGTTGTTAAACTTACAGACAAGGAAATACCAGGACTTCGCCAAAAGATTGGTGTTGTTTTTCAGGATTTTAAAGTCTTATCAGAGCGGACACTCAGAGAAAATGTGGAAGTAGCACTGGCCGTGATAGGCGTACCCCAAGAGGAATGGAAAGCCCGAGTGGATCAGGTTCTAAAACTGGTGGGGTTAATTGAAAGGTCAGAACTTTTTCCTTCTCAGCTTTCAGGGGGCGAGCTTCAAAGAGTGTCACTTGCCCGTGCCTTAGTTGTTAATCCAAAAGTGATTCTTGCCGATGAACCGACTGGGAATCTAGACTGGGATACAGCTGACGAATTGATGGACTTGCTTGAGAAGGTTAATAAAGAAGGAAAAACAGTAATTATGGCTACCCATCATAGAATAATTGTTGATAAGCACAGGTTTCCACCAGATGGTGG
>JBAUDN010000092.1:0-9534 GCA_049678105.1 Microgenomates group bacterium | reverse complement strand
GCCCTGTACTATGGTGTATTATACTCAGGCATAAATCAGCCTGTCAAGAACTAATCTGCAAAAAATCAATCGGACTGTTCTGAGCCTGATTTACTCGCTATCAGCTTATCTGCAATATTTTTAGGAACTTCATCATAATGAGAAGGCTCCATATAAAAGTTTGCTCTTCCTTGAGAGATTGAGCGGAGTTTTGTGGCGTAACCTGACATTTCGGCAAGAGGAGCCAGGGCAAGAATTATGACCACGGTTCCTTTTTTCTCTGTTCCTTGGATTTGGGCACGTTTGCTTGATAAATCTCCAATAATATCTCCCATAAACTCTTCTGGAGTTGTAACCTCAACCTTCATAATTGGCTCAAGCAAAACAATCCCTGCTTGTTTTGCTGCCTCCTCGACAGCAAGCGAGCCTGCAATTTTAAATGCAATTTCAGATGAATCTACATCATGGAATGTTCCATCATAAACAACCACCTTCATATCCACCATTGGATAACCTGCCAAAATTCCCTTCTCCATCTTCCCAC
This sequence comes from Microgenomates group bacterium, assembly GCA_049678105.1. GTDB lineage: Bacteria > Patescibacteriota > Microgenomatia > UBA8517 > UBA8517 > JBAUDN01. Next base: position 9,011 of record JBAUDN010000092.1, on the reverse strand, counting down.
GCACTCCTTTTTCAATGGCTGGGATAAACTCGGATGGAATCGCCCCTCCTTTAATCTCTGAGTCAAACACGTTTCCTTCACCGCGCCCTAGGGGCTCAACCCTCAAGAAACAATGCCCATACTGACCTCGACCACCAGTCTGCCTGATATACCTACCCTCGCCTTTTGCAACTTTTTTAATAGTCTCCTTGTAGGCAACTTGTGGAGTACCAGTTCCTGCTACCACACTAAACTCTCTTTTCATTCTGTCAACCAGTATTTCAAGCTGCAACTCTCCCATTCCAGAAATAATAGTCTGGCCCGTTTCAAAATCGGATTTTATCTTAAATGTAGGGTCCTCGTCTGAAAGTTTCTTTAATGCCATCCCCATCTTTTCCTGATCAGATTTGGTTGCAGGCTCAATAGCTAAAGAAATAACTGGATCAGGAAATCTTATCGACTCAAACAAGATTGGGTGTCCAGAATCACAAAGAGTATTACCTGTTGTTGTCTGCCTAATACCAACTGCAGCCACAATTTCTCCGGCAAAGGCTTCATCGATTAACTCTCTTTGGTTTGCATGAAGAAGAACAAGTTTTCCAATTCTTTCTTGCTTCTGCTTGGTGGCGTTGTAAACACGCTGCCCAGCTTTGGGTTTACCTGAATAAATTCTAAGATACACCAAACGTCCAACATGAGGGTCTGTTACCACCTTAAATGCCAATGCAGAGAAAGGCTCTTCATTCTTACGCTCTCTCTTTTCAGTCTCGCCGGTCTTTGGATTTTGTCCCTCAATTGGGGCAAGGTCAACTGGTGAAGGAAGATATTCAACAACCGCATTTAAAAGCAACTGTGTCAGGGCAGTCCTATTATCTCCTCCCAGAATTGGGAAGAACTTACCTGTAATTACACCTTTTCTAATAGCATTTTTAATATCTGTTTCTGTCAACTCCTGGCCTTCAAGATATTTCGCCAAGGCCTCATCATCATACTCTGCTACCTTTTCAATCAGCTCCTGTCTATATTTTTCAGCCTGCTTCTTTAAATCACCGGGGATTTCTCCTTCTTTTAGCTTATTGTCCTCTATTCCTTTATACGTATAGGCTTTCATTTTAATAAGATCTACTATTCCGTGAAGACCGTGTTCTAGACCAATTGGAATTTGAATTGGGGCAGCATTTGCTCCCAAGCGTTCTCTGATTGATTTTATTGAGCCTTCAAAATCAGCTCCAATAAGGTTTAACTTATTCAAAATACAAATCCTAGGAACACTGTAGCGGTTTGCCTGTCTCCAAACGGTTTCCGATTGGCTCTCAACACCTGTCCTTCCATCAAAAACCATAATCGCACCATCTAATACCCTTAAAGACCTTTCAACCTCTGCCGTAAAATCAATGTGACCCGGAGTATCTATGATGTTTATCCTGTAACGACCATCTTCAACAGAGGATTTCTTTTGCAAATCCCAAAAAGTAGTGATCGCAGCAGAAACAATGGTAATTCCCCTTTCCCGTTCTTGCGCCATCCAGTCTGTAACCGTTGTTCCCTCATCAACCGAGCCAAGTTTATATGTTTTACCTGTCTCAAAAAGTATTCGCTCAGTTGTCGTAGTCTTGCCGGCATCAATGTGGGCAATAATCCCAATATTTCGGATTTTATCCAATGGTACATCTCGGTCTTTTGTGACCGTCATAACCATTGCGCTCTTTTTCTTTCTTACTTCTGCTGCCATACCTTATTGATTTTAACAAAAAAACACGGAAGCTGCCGCTTCCTTGAGGCATTTTACCAACCTTTAGAACCTAAATCAACAAGTTTTAGAGGAGATTACCACCTGAAGTGAGCAAAGGCTCTATTTGCTTCTGCCATTCTTTCTACATCTTGACGTTTCTTAACTGCTCCACCCTCGCCATTTGCTGCATCCACAATTTCTGTTCCAAGTTTTTCAGCATATGTATGATATTCGGAATTAGAACGGGCTCGGGCTGCAAAGATAAGCCAGCGGATAGCCAATGATTCACGTCTTCTTCCTCTTACTGGTATAGGAACCTGATAAGCAGCACCTCCAACACGCCTGGGTCTTACCTCCATTGTGGGTTTTATATTTTCAATGGCTTTGGAAAAAACTTTTATCGGGTCATCCTTTGTCTTTTCTTTAACTATGTCAAAAGCACCATAAACCTGTTTTTGGGCAACACTTTTTTTGCCCTCTTTCATGCTTCTGTTTATTAGCTTAGCAACAAGTTTATTTTTATAAATTGGGTCTGGCGCTACTTCTCTCGGTTTTGCTCGTCCTCGTCTTGCCATAGTTTAGATTAAGCAGCCGGTTCGGCAATTTTGGCTTCAGCTTGTTCGTCTACTTTCACTTCTTCGCCGGTTACCGGTGCTACAATTTCTCCTTTCTTTGTACCATAACGACTTCGTGAAGTTTTTCTTCCCACAACACCACCCGTATCATATCTTCCTCGCACCACTTGATATTTAACTCCAGGAAGGTCTTTTACTCTACCTGCACGAACAAGAACGATAGAATGCTCAGCCAATTCATGCCCTTCCCCAGGAATATATGCTGTAATTTCCTGTTTATTTGAGAGTCTAACTCTTGCCACTTTCCTCAATGCAGAGTTTGGCTTCTTTGGGGTCATTGTCCTAACCTGCACAACAACTCCCCGCTTGAATGGAGATGATAACTCACCAAATTTACGATCTTTTGCATTAAACCATTTCCTCAAAGCGGCTTTCTTAGTTTTTTTCCTGGTCCTTTTTCTACCTTTTCTAACTAGTTGAGATACTGTTGGCATAACGGAGGTATTTTATCACGAAGCGAAGCTGAGTGACAAGCCATACTTACATTCAAATTACTCTTGAGACAAGGAGGCCCTCTCCGGGGTTGTCGGAATAAGTCTACCGATTATGACATTTTCTTTTAGACCTAGAAGATCATCTTCTCTACCCAAAAGCGCTGCTTCTGTTAAAACATCAGTAGTTTGCTCAAATGAAGCGGCCGACAGCCAAGAATCCGTATAAAGCGAGCGTTTTGTTATGCCCAAAATAACTTGCTGAGCCGAAGCTGGCTCTCCCCCTGCCGCCAAAACTTTCTCATTTTCTTCCTCAAATTTTTCTTTATAGATAAGATCTCCCGGAAGAAGTGGTGTATCACCAGACGTAATAACACTTACTTCATCGCTCATCTTTCTAATAATCACTTCAAAGTGCCTATCATTTATTGGAATTCCTTGTGATTCATAAACATTCTGAATTTCATTTACTAGATATTCCTGTGCTGTCCTTAGTCCCCGAATGGATAGGATTTCCTTAATATCCAAAGCACCTGAGGCAAGCTGGGTACCCGCATCGATAAGTTGACCATCTTCAACCGCGAGTTTACTGGTCTTTGGAATCATGTACTCTTTTTCTTCCTTTGGTTTAGTGGCAACCGTGGTAACTGTAACTTCATTTCCTTCTTCTGTCTCAGCAATCCTCACTTTTCCGGATATTTCGGCCAAAGGAGATAGCATTTTTGGAGTTCTTGCCTCAAAAAGCTCCTCAACTCTTGGTAAACCTTGAGTAATATCAACTCCCACAACCCCTCCTGTATGTTTTGTCTTTAATGTAAGCTGTGTTCCCGGCTCACCAATAGACTGAGCCGCAACTACACCGACCGGTGTTCCAATTTCAACCATTTGTTTATTCGAAAGGTCCCAGCCATAACACTTTACACACAGTCCGTACCTAGCAGAGCAAGTAAGCGGAGAGCGGATTACAACCTCTTTTATCCCTGCTTTCTCAATAGCCGCCGCTTTTTCCTCATCTATAACATCTCCCTTAGAAACAATAGCCTTTCCGTTTTTGGGCGGAACAATATCCTTAGTTACAACTCTCCCCATAATTCTTTTAATGAAAGACTCTGGCCTTAACGACTTTTTAATAGTAATGCCGTCTTTGGTACCACAATCTTCCATCCTTATCAAAACATCATGGGCGACGTCAACGAGTCTTCGGGTCAAATACCCCGCATCTGCTGTTTTTAGAGCCGTATCCGTTAAACCTTTTCTTGAACCTCTGGAGGAGGTCACGTACTCAAAAACAGAAAGCCCCTCTCTGAAGTTACTCTTTATTGGAAGCTCAACGATTTTACCTAATGGATCAACAACAAGCCCCCTTGCAGCTGCCAACTGCTTAACTTGATCACGTGATGTACGCCCCACTTTAGCATCGATCACAATTTTAATTGGATTACTAGAGTCTAGTCGCTCCCAAGTTTTATCGGCTAAATCCTCAGTTGCCTCTATCCAAACTTGTTGAGAAAGACGTTTCTTCTCTTCTTTTGTAATTAACCCCTGAGCAAAATTATTCTCAATCCCAGCAATTTCTCTATCTGCTTCTTTCATCATTTTTTCCTTGTCGGGATGGATTGTTGCGTCAGCAATACCAAAAGAAAGACCTGAAATTGTTCCTCCTCGAAAACCCATTGTCTTAATGGCATCAATCATTTTCACTACCTCTCCTCTTTCAACAGAGGAGTATGCTTTAGTAAATACCTCTTTAATAACACTGGAGTCTATTGGTTTGTTTATAAAATCAAAGCTTTCAGGGAGTGCTTCGTTGAAAAGAATTCTTCCTGCGGTTGTCTCAAGAAACTCACCTTTCATTCTGATTGTTATTTTCTGTCTTAGTTCTATTTTGCCAGCCTGCCAGGCAGTCATTGCCTCTTGCTCATCGGCATAAACTGTTTTTGAAGCTTCAGTTCTTGGATCAATACTAGTCAAATAATAAACTCCAAGTGCCATCTCCTTGCTTGCAGGAGTCGAAACAGGAGAACCGTCTGCTGGACGTAGCAAATTGTGCTCTGGAAGCATCAGGTCTCTTGATTCCTCTATGGCCTTTTTAGAAAGAGGGACATGAACCGCCATCTGGTCGCCATCAAAGTCTGCATTAAATCCGGAACAAATTGCGGGGTGAATTCTAATTGCGGAGCCTTCAATAAGCACTGGATAAAATGCTTGCATGGAAAGTTTATGTAGCGTTGGTGCTCGATTAAGCATAACCGGGTGATTGTGAGTGATCTCTTCCAATATGTCAAAAACCTCTGGAGGGCGTCTTTCAAGCATATTCTTTGCTGATTTAACGTTTGGTGCAATACCCCTTAAAATCATCTCTCTTAAGACAAACGGCTTAAACATTTCTAAGGCCATATCTTTCGGCAATCCACATTGATTAAGCCGAAGTTCAGGCCCAACAATAATCACGGAGCGCCCTGAATAGTCAACTCTTTTGCCAAGAAGATTCTGTCTAAATCTTCCCTTTTTCCCTTTTAACATGTCGGAAAGCGAGCGGAGTGGCTGTCTTCCTCTACCTCTTCTGGTTGCTTTCCGTTGTGATGCATCAATAAGAGAATCAACTGATTCCTGAAGCATTCTTTTTTCATTTCGCAAGATTATCTCTGGCGCACCAAGCGAGATCAAGTGTTTTAGGCGATTGTTTCTATTGATAACTCTTCTATATAAGTCATTAAGATCGCTTGTTGCAAAACGTCCTCCAGAAAGCTGAACCATAGGTCTTAGATCGGGAGGTAGAACAGGAAGAACTCTTACAACCATCCAGGAAGGCTCCACTTTAGCATGTTTCAAACCCTCAATAAGCCTCAATCTTTTAGTGAGCTTGATATAGCGTGAGCTCCCCGGTTTTACTTCTCCAAGCTCTTTCCTAAGAGATGCCGCCGATTTCTCAAGACTAACCTTCTCAATCACAGCCAAAACTGCCTCTGCTCCCATTTTTGCTTCGAAAAAGTCGGTGGCGCTATGATTTGCAAGCTCGTCATACTCTTCTTCGGACAATATGGAAAGCGGCTTTAATCCCTTAACGATAGAGATCAAATCGTTAAATAATTGCTCTGTTCTATCAACATTAGTTTCCTCTTCTTCTCCAATTGCTGCCTCTTTCTTTCTTAAATCAAGATCAATCTCAGAAATTGTTAAGATTAGCTGTTCTTTGTCTTTAATTTTCTTCTTAGCTTTATCCTTTGCCTCTTTTACCTCTTCTTTCATCTTTTTTCTCCTCTCTTTATAAATCCCAGCAATCTCTTTAATTCGTTCGTTTTTGGCTACTTCAAGATTTTTAATCGCCCCTTTTCGACCTTTCTCCTTTGTATCGATTACCAGAAATCTGGCAAAGTAAATAACTTGCTCAATCGCACGAGAAGGAACACCTAAGATTAAAGAAATTTTTGAAGGCGCACCCTTGAAGAACCACACATGGGCAACCGGCGTTGCCAAACTAATGTGCCCCATTCTCTCACGTCTAACTCTGGATTGGGTTACTTCAACACCGCACTTGTCACAGACAACACCTTTGTATCTAATTCTTTTGTACTTACCACAATAACACTCCCAATCTTTCGTGGGACCGAATATTCTCTCATCAAAGAGTCCGTCTTTTTCAGGCTTCAAGGTTCTGTAGTTTATTGTTTCCGGTTTTGTAATCTCACCACGAGACCATTTCCTAATCTCATCGGGAGAAGAAAGTCTAATTGATAAACTCTGAAAGTCAGCAAGTGTTCTAATACCTGATAGTGGCTCTGCCATATTAATTTACAACCTCCTTCTCCAACGACTTACTTTCCTTTGTATATCCTCCACCTTTCGCTTCAATAGAAAGTCCCAAAGAATTTAACTCTCTAACCAAAACCTTAAAGCTCTCAGGAATCGTAGCCTCAGGTATTTCAACACCTTTAACAATTGCTTCAAAAGCACGCGCTCTTCCCAAAACATCATCGGATTTTATTGTTAGCATCTCTTGCAGAGTATAGGCCGCTCGATGTGACTCTAATGCCCAAACCTCCATCTCCCCAAGCCTTTGCCCTCCCATTTGTGCTTTTCCACCAAGTGGTTGCTGGGTAACAAGTGAATAGGGACCGGTAGACCTTGCATGAGTTTTGTCCTCTACCATATGTTTAAGTTTTAAAATATATCCAATGCCCACAACTGTATCCTCTTTGTAAGCTTCACCTGTTCTTCCATCATAAAGCCTTGCCTTCCCTGTAATAGGCAGACCTGCCGAAGCGAGTTCTTTTTCCAAAATATCCTCACCAATCCTGTCAAAAACAGGAAGAGCAGCTTTCTCTTTCTTTTCAAAAAGCGCCCAGCCAAGATGAGCCTCTAACAATTGCCCTAAATTCATACGAGCAAGAACAGATAACGGAGAAATGATTAGATCTACAGGTGTTCCATCCTCAAGATGTGGCATATCCGCCATCGGCAGTATCTTGGCAATTACACCTTTATTTCCATGACGGCCGGCAATTTTGTCCCCAACACTAATCTTTCTAATTTGTGCAACCTTCACCACTACTTTCTTAAGAACACCTGGTCCCAACACATCTCCCTTTTCTCTGTCTAGGATTTGAACATCAACAACAATTCCTCTTTCTCCATGCGGCATCCTTAAGGAAGTGTCTCTGACTTCCCTTGCTTTTTCTCCGAAAATAGCGCGTAGAAGCCTTTCTTCTGCAGTTAATTCTGTTTCTCCTTTTGGGGCAATTTTCCCAACCAAAATATCATTTGGCTCGACCTCTGCTCCAACCACAACTATTCCGTCTTCCGCCAGGTTTGCAAGTTCTGCTTCGGCCACATTTGGAATATCACGGGTAAGTTCCTCTGGTCCCAGTTTTGTATCAACGATTTCCGAATCATGCTCTTCTATGTGAATTGATGTTAGTAAGTCTTCTTTTACCAACCTGTCAGAAAGCAAAATTGCATCCTCAAACCCATATCCCTCAAATGATATATAAGCAACAAGAAGGTTTCGACCCAAAGCAAGTTCACCTGCATCAATTGCTGGCCCGTCAGCTAAGAGATCTCCTTTTTTAACTTTTTGTCCAGGTGAAACAACAACTTTTTGGTTATAATTGGTGGATTGTGACGTTCTCATAAATTTCATAAGGTGATAAACCTCTCTTCTGCCGTTATCAACAATTTCTACATCTTCTGCTTTGCCATTCTCTTGTACCTTCCTATTTAGTTTGACTTCAATCTTCTCTGCATCGACATAGTCAACCACACCTGCGTGACGGGCCCTAACCACTCTTCCCATACCACCTGCTATTGCCAACTCCATTCCTGTTCCTACAATTGGCGACTCAGGAGTAACCAACGGTACAGCTTGACACTGCATGTTTGAACCCATAAGAGCCCTGTTTCCTTCGTCGTGTGCCAAGAAAGGAATGAGAGAAGCAGAAGTCCCAACCACCTGTCTGGCTGACACGTCAACCAAATCAGTAAGTTCAACCGGCCCTTCTGAAACTATCCCGTGGAACCTAAACGGAACTCTCTCGTCTGTTATATAACTATAACTATCAATATTCACACCTGAGTGAGTGATATGACACTCTTCCTCATCGTCTGCAGCGAGGTAAACAATCTCATCAGTCACCTTAACCTTTGTTGTTTTCCCTTTTTTAACCTTTTTCGTTTTCCTATAAGGGGTTTCGATAAAGCCGAATTCATTAATTCTTGCATAAAGGGCAAGATAGGTTACAAGTCCAATATTAGGACCTTCAGGCGTCCTCACCGGATCTATCCTGCCGTATTGGGATGAGTTAACATCGCGAATAGAGAAAGACGCTCGCTCTCTGCTTATTCCGCCAGTCCCTAAAACCGAGACTCTACGCAAGTTGTCAATTTCACTCAGTGGATTTGTATCGTCTAAAATTGTCGAAAGCTGGTTTCTTCGGAAAAATTCGTTAAGGGACGCAATTAAAGGCCTTGCATTAATTAAATTGGCAGGAACCGGCTTATCATCAGGAGATATGAAACTCATTTTTTCTTTCACCGAGCGATCAAGCCTTAAAAGACCAACCCTAAAAGCATTTGTTTCAACAAGCTCGCCTACCCGTCTCAACCTCCTGTTTGCAAGATGATCTATATCATCAACCCTACCTTCACCATTTTGAAGCTTTATAAGATAACTTAGTGTTCCAATTATGTCCTGTCTTGTTAATATCCAGGTTTCTTTTTCATTAGGAATGTTCAGGC
>JBAUDN010000091.1:0-10403 GCA_049678105.1 Microgenomates group bacterium | reverse complement strand
GTCGTATTGTGCAGGTAAGAAAATAGTTGTGAGCGGGCATTTTTCCCAAGAATTGAAGAGGGCTTAACCATAATATTAATCCGAAATTAATCTTCTAAAACGCCAAAGTTCCATGAATCTCAAACCTACATATCTGCCAATTAAAATATCAAAAATAGCAACAGATACCAGTAAAATTTCTGGGTTCAAAAAAGCGTACTCTTGAAGCGGCTTTAAGGTTAAAAACATATAAGAAACTAGAGATAAAATAAGAGTTTCAGTGGTAAGATTAACAGCTGTTTTTACACTCTTTCCTATTTGTACTTTTGAAAAATCCTCCGCCAATAATACCAATACTAAAACAGAAAATATGGAAACATTTGTCAAATCTGGTCGCTGAATTAATGGTGCAGCAAACAACAACCCCAACACTCCCAAGACAACAAACCATAGAATAAGAGCCATTTTAGGTAGATACTGAAGTTTAATTTTTGTCTTTCTTAAAATCATACGGGCTGCCGTAGATACAAAAACAATGATAAGAAAAAGTCCTATCCCGACAATGGGCCCTGTTGAAATAAATACCACAGAAAGCGCTGCCGGCAAGAAAATACCAAAACCCTTAAGCCCTATTAAATGTCTCGTAGCAGCAATTACGGTCGCAGAAACCGGAAGTAAAAGTAGTAAAACTATCGTATTAGATGAAACTCCTGCGTTAACTGCTCCTCTTATCGCGTATTTTATTGGATTTGTGGGCCACACAGGACCCAATTCCTGTTCTTCTAAAAGTTTCTCTAAAGGGCCAATAGTTTCCTCTGTTTGCTGGGTTAAATCAGGCCGCGGCGCTGGAGTCGGCTCAACCTCAAGCTCGGCAGAAGGGCTAGCAGTACCAATAGGAGAAAGGCTCTGGGCAAAAATATTAGTCACCACGGCAAAAGTTAAACCTGCAGCCACAATAAATGTTACAAAAATACTTACTTTTCGCATAATAACTAATTATACAGCTTAGAAGGGTTTATGCTCTAGTTGCAAATTACAGAAGAAGAATTACGGGTGCTACCTCTTTCCACCTTAATCTCTTGTAGGTGAGGTCTCTGGGGAAGGTTAAGACCATGTCTGGAGCATATTCAAAGAGTTCTGCGGGTTCTGTTGAGGTGAAGTTTCTTCAAGATTATCTTAAACCATGGGGAATAAATGTCGGGGTTTTCCCTGACATCTCTCAGGAGGTCTTCTATTTTCATCCATTTATAATCCGCTACTTCCTTTGGGTCTGGACTTATCTTACCTTCATAATTACCTACAAAAACCGCGTCCAACTCGTGTTCACCCCAAATACTGCTATACTTTGCCTTGTAAAGAAATTTAAACTTCTTGGTAAGAGGAGCAGAAAACCCCATTTCCTCTCTTAGGCGTCTTTCGGCAGCTTTCTTATATAATTCCCCCTTTAAGGGGTGGGTGCAACAGGTATTTGACCAAAAAAGCGGCCATGTAGGTTTGCCTGCCGCTCTTTTTTGAAGAAGTATCTTTCTACCTCTCTTATCAAAAACAACCACTGAAATTGCTCTGTGAAGAGGTAATGGGTATTTGTGGGCCAAAACCTTTTCTTTATATCCAATAATCTTATCGTTTTTGTCAACCAAAATAACTTGAGTTTGAGTACTCGATGTATTCATTCCTAATCCATTATAGCAAATATCAATATGTCCTAAACTATCTGGGTGGGCGGATTACCGTCCCAACAGTTTTTCTTCCTAGCAGTGCACTAAATAGTTGCCCGGGAGATGAACCATTAATAATAATGTTTTCAACACCGATCGTTGACGCCAAATCTAGACTTTCTTCAACCTTGTGTAGCATCCCACCGGTCACATCGGTAGCGCGAGATGCTTTTATTGCTTTCCGAAACTTCATAAATGACTGCTCAGTAATAACAGGGATACTTCTCCCCTTCTCGTCGTAAACCCCATCCGTGTTGCCACAATGAACAACCCGCAAAACGTTGAACTTACTTATTAAATTTCTTGCCAAAATACCTAAAATTCTCTCTGAAGAAAAAATACAACAACCACTTTTTGAATCTAATATCACATCGCCATAAATTACTGGAATGAGATTTAAAAATAAGGCTTGCTCAATCGGTGCCAAGAAAAATCGTTCCAGCTCTTGAGCTTTGGCGACTACAAAACTTGCTGGAGCGAACGAGAAAACCGGTAAACCTATTGCCAGAAAGTTTTTAATCATAATCCTATTTATCTGTATTGCAGCGTCTGCAACCAAAGACAACCCTTTTTTACTCTCTCTATTAATTATTCCATCCTGTGTCCGATATCTTGCTGCTACTATATGCCCGAAAGAACCACTGCCATGCCCAATGACTATTTTCCCCTCAAATTTATTGATGGCTTTTTTTATCTCTCTCCCCAACCTTCTAATAGTTCTTTCTTTTGCAGAAAAAGGCTTGTTTTTATCTGTAATAAGGCTACCTCCCAGTTTGACCAGAACCAAATTCTCCATAATTTTAGATTAAACTTTTCTAAGAAGATTGTCCTCAGCCATTTTTAAGTTAGCTACCGAAAGAGACACGAGAGAATCGTCCGAGAACTGCTTGAATCTATCAAGTAAACCTTCTTGTAAACACTCCTCAAGAATTTTTCTTACTCCTAATCTTAAGGGGTAAGATAATAGCTCTCTGGGTCTTTCCCAACCGGCTACAACTACCTCGCCACTCTCTGGAACCAAAGAAAGCAACGTTTCTTTCCCCCTTGTGTAATAGATAATAGCTACCCTTGCTAAAACTCCCTCAACAAACAAGCTCTCTCCCAATAAACAGTGCTTTGGATCTATTTTAAAAAGTTTATCACTTTGATATATATCTATTCCCAACTCCTCCTTTGACCCCCGCATAACAGTTTCATTCCAACCCTCTTCTGACTCGGAAGTCTCGCACAAGACCGCATAGCTTCCGACTTCTTTACCGGTATCTGGATTTGACAACTTCTCTTTAACAACCAAAACTTCCCCATTTAAGTCGCATATAAAAACTACAACTCCCACTTTTCCCACTTTGCTGTATTTTTCCTTTATTTCTGCTATTTCTGCTTCTGTGCTTACCTTCCTTTTAACCATTATTTTATCTTCCTAAACGTCTCTTGTACATTGAAAATTCCTGGATTGAATTCAAAAGACTCTGTGGGGTAAGGTCTGGAAAGTTATCGGGTAGAAATGCCCAGCCTGAATAACTGGTTTGCAGAGGCATGAAACCACTGGTGTGAGGAATTTCTCCAGGTTTAGCTCCAGTTCTAATTACCAAGTCAGGTAGGGGTTGTTCTGTTGTATCAAGATAGCTCAAAATAAGCTCGGGGTTAGCCAAAACATCGTTTGGAGTCAGAAGTCCATGTCTTGCTTCTTCTACAATTTTTGCTGTTGCCCTAGCAATTTCATCAAGGCCACCATAATCTAAAGCAAGGTTAACAAACCGTTGGTCAAACTTAGCCGTACGTTTCTCCAAGTTGGCAATAGTACTTTCTAGATTCTCCGGTAGTCTATCTTTTCTACCAAAGTGCGTGAATCTGGTTTTGTTTTCGATAAGTGTCTCAACAACTTCCTTGTCTGTCAGGTATCGGCTGGCTAGCTCCATGACAAAATTTACTTGTTGTCTATCCCTTTCCCAATTTTCTGTTGACCACGTCCAAAAAGTTAAATGACGCACCCCCCACTCTTTGCATGCCTGCATAACACCCCTTATAACCTCCACACCTAACCTGTGACCTTGTGAAGGATGAAGTCCCTTTTCTTTTGCAGACCTTCTGTTCCCGTCGCATATAATTGCCAGGTGTCTCAACGTTTTTGGATTAACTTCAAACTCAGGTATTTGTTTCCAACGATGTCCAACAATAGAAGCCCACTTATCTACTTCTGGTGTCTTCTGAGTTTCTAATGTTTCTTGTGCAGGCATCTCAGTATTCCTTTTTTTTAATATTCTCGCTCGAGCATAAAGTCAGCTATTCCTAAAAGATAATCTCGTGCCTCCTCACTAATTTCAACTCCACCCAGTGCACTCTTAGCCTTGGAAATTAACTCCTCTGCTAACTCCCGTGAGTAAGTAAGTGTACCTGTTCCTCTCATTAATTCTTGTACCCAATGATAGTCACCACTTGTCAATTCAGGGTTGCCCAAAATTTGATTAAATCGCTCAATATCTTCCCTCTTCCCTGTCTCAACTAATCTTTCAAGTGTTTTTAGAACCAAAAGTGTTTTCTTTCCTTCCTTAAGATCCGAGTCAACAGGTTTTCCAACTTTTCTCTCATCACCAAACATGCCCAACACATCATCCTGTATTTGAAAAACAACCCCTAAGGGAATTGCATAATTTGAAAGTGCTTGGAGAACATCGGGTTTTGCTCCACCCAAAGAACCACCGATCAAGAGTGGTTTTTCGACCGTGTACCTCGCTGTCTTAAATTCCATTACCTTCATAACCCAATCTATATCTGTATTTCCGGTCTGGTTACCCAAAACATCAAGATATTGTCCGAGACTAATTTCTATACACATTTGATCAAAATATTGGCGCGCAAGCTTCATTCTTTCACCTGAATCTGGAAAGGTAGAAAGGCTTTTGCCTGCTAATGCAAGTACTGTATCTCCTGCTACTATTGCCATTGAACTGCCCAGTTGCTGTTCCCCCAATCTACTATGAAAAATTCTATGCATGGTTGGCTCACTTCGCCTTAAGTCAGAATTATCTATAATATCGTCGTGAATCAAGGCACCGGTGTGTACAAGCTCAACACAAATTGTTGAGCGAAGAATTGCCTCCTCATTCTCTCCGCCTGCCGCTTTGTAGGCATAAAACATAAAGGCTGGACGAAGCCTTTTCCCTCCTCTCAGTACAAATTCTGAGCTCGCAGTTAATAATTCTGATAGTTCTGGTCTTATTTCTCGAGCATCGTTTATTTCTTGCTCTAAAAAAGAAGAAAGTATTGGATCAAAACGATTTTTAAAGAGGGAAAGTTTCTCGATGGCCTCCTTTGCCTTTACTTTGTCTGCCGCAGGGGTTTCCGGGAAATATTCAGGAGATAATCCCATGTGGGCATAAATTTACTATATACTTACTTCTCTGTCAAACTTACGGCGCTACCTCTTTCCACCTTAATCTCTTGTAGGTGAGGTCTCTGGGGAAGGTTAAGACCATGTCTGGAGCATATTCAAAGAGTTCTGCCGGTTCTGTTGAATTATCTGTTAAGTCTCTTTCTAAGACTACTCCATCATAGGCTGCTACCATACCTCTGACATAAAGCTGGTTGTCCCCTGCTCCTGTTTTGAATTGCCCTTCTGCTAAAAACACACCCTCAATCTCATCCTGGCCTGGGAGATCGTCTTTGACGTATATATTTCCTTTATTCCCACCCTCATTCTTACCCACAATCACCATAAAGAAACCTCTGCCATCTACTATATTTATCCTGCCGTCTATATAGAGATCAGCACCCTCAATAAGAAGAATTACTTTTCTGTCTCCGGGCATATTGACATTGCTGTTAATGGTTAAGTCTCCAGGAGGAACAGAACTTCCATCAAAGTGGTACCAGACGTATCCTCTTGAAGGAGTTCCCCCTGAAGTAAAGAAGCCTCCATTAACTTCTGGTTCTGATATTTCTGTTATGATTACATCAGTGCGAACCAGTCTATCAAAGAAATCATAATCATATACTTTTTTAAACTTAGTTTCACTTTCTGCTAACCAGCCTTTAGAAGAAACACTCCCTTCTCCAAAACTGGCACTACCTAGATAACTGGGTACTCCAGGAAATCCTCCCAGTCCTTCCAGTCCTAAAACAGGATCACAATCAGGAAGAGCACAACTTAAGGGAATTGAGGAAATTATATTCCCATTAGCAATAATATCTGCATCCTTTACCTGCCACCAGGGATCGGGGGTGGTTACATCCAAACTTGCAGTATCAGTACACCTCACTGCCCCGCTCATGACAACGTCAGAAGTCGTGGTAGAACCACCTGCAGAAACTCCTGTCGCAATGGTTTGATATGGACTACTGGCATCAGAAGCAGGATTAACCGTGGCCACTGATGTATTTGAAGAAGAGAAATTAACCTGGTCAACAGTACCGCTCCCTATGGTAACGGTTGAAAAATAAGTAATATCTGAACCAATTGCAATACTGGCAGTTGCCGGACTTAAATCAACCGTGCAAGAAGGAGTGGAAGAATCTGCGTTGCAAGTACGGAGAGCACTGGCGGGAATAACTTGTCTTGAGACACCAGAGCCTGGGGGACCTTCATACTCAAGCCTTATTGCTGCTTCATATCTAGTATCGTAAAAGTTAAGCTGGATTGTATACCATCCAGGGGTTGAAATATTTATCGTTCCTGTATTCGTCTCTGCGCCTGTACCACAAGGAGTTATCCAGTCATCTATAATTCCTGTGCCATCTACCCAAAGTCTGACACAATCACGCCTCTCTGTTTCTGTATAAAATGTCCAGGTTCCAGTATGGGGAAGGTAGATATAACCTCTTCCATCTGAAGCATCCAGGTCATCTAATATCCCTCCCCAACGGATCTGGAAGTTGTACTCGGACACGTTGCTAAGAGGTTTCTTATCACCCCAATTGAAGTTAACCGTAGAATCATACCTGATCTGTCTCAGTTTGTCTGGATGGAACAAGCTGTACGATGTATGGTCAGTAAAATACTCTCCTCTTAATCCTTCCTGTTGGTCGCAAACACAGGGCATTGTTGCGGGATTGTAGCAATCGTGTTGATATCCATCCGAACACAATCTGTATCTGTGCCTGCGGGTAGGGGGACAAACCCACCCTGCGCATGCCCCTGTGTGCCAACCATTACAACCTGTACCACCGCCGCAAGAGGCTACACATCTATTAAAAGCAGTGACCAAGCTGCTATCACCATATCCATAAGAACACTCACTACAGTTAACATCAGGCCCCCAATGTCCTGGGGTCGGGCCTAGATATTGTCCACATGTGCTACTTTGTGTACATCCAGAACCATAATAAGTCCTTCCCCAAAAGTAATACTGGTTGTCTTCAAAACAGTCGGGCGGATAAACATCTTCACAAAAAGACCAATTACAGTAACAAGCGGCGTAAGTACTCGAGGGGCTCAAAAAAACAAAGCCAAATAGGCCAAGAAAAATTATCATTACAAAGATCCACTTGTTCATCAAATATCTCATAAGACTTTCAATATGCACCCTTTATTAATTACTTTACAACTTTTGTTTGCACAAAATCCACTAAATATAACATTATCTTCTTTTAGCATTTCTATAAATTCTATTGGAGATATCTTATCTGGAACTTTATCTGGAGGTGTTTCTCCAGGAGGAAAATCCGGAATAGCCACTGAATAATCTGTATCATCACATATTAGTTTTACCTCACCCTCCTCTTCGGCTATCTGGGGTGGCCAGGTAAATTCCAGGCGCAATATTTTATCTTGCTCGTTAACAATTCCCAAAACAGTCGCCGTAATCGGGAAGTTCTGAGGTTTCCAATCTATTTTTGTGAGTTGATTCATATATCTTACCGGCTCATTCACAGGATCAATAGCTTCTAAAGAAGCTAGAGCATCCTTTCTTGCCGTCAACTGTCTTGCTTCGTAAAAATAGTATGCTAATAGAGAGATTGTAATCAGGAGAAAGATAACAAAAACTGGAAACAAAATCTTCTGCAACCGAGGTTTTTGGCCTTCGAAGAAAAAACTTGATTTCTGTTCTGGGCTATCTATAAGATTGGCAGGCATTTTGATCTAAATCTAGATCTATATAGATTCTATTAGAAGTAAAAGGAAAACTCAATCCAAGATTTTTCTATATTAATCTCCACTTACCAAGCGTCTACAACTGGGATCGTAATAAGTTGTCCCTTAGAATCTTCATATATCATCGTCCCAGAAGCCGGATAACCGTCCAGGGCAGAACCGACCCAACAACCGCCGTATCCTGCATTTTGGCCCATAAATTCTATTCTCGGGTCGTTCCTATCCAACCCCGCTCTCTCATACAATCCATCCAAATAAGCTTCTAGTGCAATTATATCCTTTGGGAGAGCAAAATAAGTAAGAGTACAATCCTGCGCTGCAAGCCCTTTTGCTGCCTTATAACTAATCGCTTTCGATTTTTGTTCCGGAGTTAAGAAGGGGAAAGTTATTCCTTCCAAAAACTTCATCTTCTGCTCTGTTGTGTTTAACCATCTTATCGGCATTTCTTCTCTATAGTCTATCTCTACTAGGATTCTGTGCCCCTTATATAAAACAAGCTCGTAGTAATTATCCGGATGGAGTTTTTCGGGAGGCTGTCCGAATTTGAACTTATCTTTTTCGGGGTTGAAATTTGGATCCCATGTTGGCTCTTCCGCATAACGCCATTCTGTCTCGGTCGAATCATTGCCTATCATCAACCAAGCAACAATTTTCTCCTCACTATCTTTAATAACAATATCCCACCAAAAATCTTCCCCTTCTCCCCAGTAGACAACACCCACATCAAATTCCCCTTCAACTTCATCCGCATCCTTACTTCTACTTTTGTTTAATAAGAGTTCCATCTCTTCAATCTTTTTTTTGACCTCCAGATCGTTCCAAAATCCTCCGGGCAATAATCCCTCTTTGCTTAATAGTAGTTTTACCTCTTCAAGACCTAAGGTGGATGGATATTCTTTTTCAAAGGAGCCTCTTGAGCCAGGTCCATGTTCTAATAGAATTGATGGTGTAGCAGTTGCGGTCTGTGTTTCTGTTGCGGTAGAAGAAGGACTGGGGGTTAAAGTAGCTTTTGGGGTCGGAGTTTTGGCAACTTCTGTTGTAATAGATTCGGTTCCCTGTCCAGGTTCAGGGGCTTCAGGAGTTACTGCTGTCCCACAGGCAGTTAAAGCAAGGGAAAATGCAGTAGTAATACCTAATGCTCTCCTGCCTCCCAGGCTAGAGATGGTTTTTCCAACTCCTTGAAGTAAAGTGTCCTTAAAGTCTTTAAGTCTCTTCTTTTCTTTCCTGTCTAGGCTTTGATTTTCTTCCAAAACTTTCGCTTTTCCTAAAACAACGGCTGTAACAAGAGCTTTATCATCCTCTGTTGCTTTTTGTGGTTGTTCCGAAATCTTCTTTATTCTTCTGTTTATATTTGGGTCTACAACCTCTACCTTGAAAAGCGCTTTTGCAACCGCTGGCATTGTCCCCTGAAGTCTTTCTCGTTGTAAAAACGCATCGGGAGTTGGAGAAACAGTAAAACGAGCCATGGCATCAGACTGCTCCTCAATAGCAGAAGCAATAAAGCCCCCTGCTTCAGCTTCTCTACGCCTCTCGTGACCTCGTCTTTTCTCCAACCTCCTCAGGCTACGTTCTGTCTCAACTTGTTGATCCACCATTCTTTCTATTTTCATCGTATACTAAAAAACCCTCCTTATAAACTAGAATTAAAAAAATGCAACTTGAAGAGATTTCAAATAGGTCACTCTTGCGGATTTACAACAAGATATCTTATATCACAACCCAGCCCACCAGCTGTATAATAGCATGCCTTGCGGGCCATGGATTGAAACTCTTCGTCATAGTAAGCATCACCAGCCCAATGGCTAAAATCATATGTTTCAGGTAGTGTCCCTGGTATTTCATCCATCCTCTCATAAGCACGGCCATCATCGTCAATAAGAATCCCAGAATCAGCGACCTGAAGAGCCCATGTACCATCTTCGCATAGATAAACATCCCCAAAGTTGTTCCTGAAAGCTCGTCCATATTCTTGACATTCGCCAAAAGTAATGTTTTTCTCCTCAATTGTTGCATTTACTTCAAATATTTCTGGAGCTATCTCTTTTTCTCTAAGAATAGGGGACAACTTGTCAGCTAAAATCTTTCCACCAACCAAACCCGCTATCGCAGCACCAACCGCACTTGCGGCTACTATCACAGTATCTTTGTTGATACTGGGAATACAACTCTTTGCTTTTTCCTTTGCTAATTCAAGCCGAATACGCCGCTCGACATCCTTGGACATTTGAGGTTTTCTTGGTTGTTTTTCTTGAAAAGAATCCATCTTTTTAAACCTTCTTGTTGATATAGTATAAGAAAGCTCTTGCTTCTGTCAATTGTAAACCCTCCTTTGTCAGGAGGGTAAAAACCAGCAGACTCTTACATCTGCTAACAGAAAATTATTCTGTATAATTGGCTTCACTTTGGCCTAAATTATATCACGCACGTTTAAAAAGTGGAAAATGTTACTCTCCCTTATCCTGCATGCCCAGAAGCCAGAGGATAGCTTCTTTACTTACTTCTTTTTAATCATCCCAAGCTGGTATTTTTTAACCTCTTCAAAAATCTTTTTCTTGGCTTTCTCCCAGGAGAAATTCTTGTCAAAAACTTTAACCGGGCGCTTCCCTTCCTTCCCC
>JBAUDN010000090.1:0-2632 GCA_049678105.1 Microgenomates group bacterium | reverse complement strand
ACAGAAGACAGTCTGATGTATCTCATGTACCTATGTTTCACCAATTTGAGGGGTTGGTAATTGATGAGGGAATATCAATTGTTCATCTCAAAGGAACTTTGGATTACTTTGCCAGGAATTTCTTCGGGAAAGGGAGAAAAACGCGTTTGAGACCTTATCATTTTCAGTTTACGGAACCGTCCTTTGAGGTTGATATAAGCTGCGGGGTTTGTAAAGGCAAAGGTTGCAAACTCTGCAGAGAAGGCTGGCTGGAATTAGGAGGCGCAGGAATGGTTCATCCGCATGTTCTAAAGAACGGCGGCATAGATCCCAAAAAATACACCGGTTTTGCTTTTGGTTGGGGTGTAGAGCGAACTTATATGATGAAAGCCGGGCTTGAAATAGGAGACATCAGACTTTTATATAGCACAGATTTAAGGTTTTTGAGGCAATTTTAAAATATGGATATTCTAATATCTGACAACTGGCTTAGAGACTTTGTAAAGACAGATGCCACAGCAAAAAAAATAGCTGAATGTCTTTCATTGTCCGGCCCATCTGTTGATAAAACAGAGAAAAAAGCCAAAGATACTATCTATCATATTGAAGTAACCACAAACAGAGTTGACTCTGCAAGCGTTTACGGTATCGCAAGGGAAGCAGCTGCAATTTTACCAAGATTCAATATTAAGGCAAGATTTTTGCCTTTAAGAGTAAAGGCAAATCAAAAGTTTACAAAAAACGTTAAATATTTAGATGTAAAAATTGACCACAAACTTTGCCCCAGATTCACCGCTATTCTGATAAAAAATGTGAAGACAAAACCTTCTCCTGATTACATCAAAAAAAGACTAATGGCTGTAGGGGAAAGACCAATAAATAACATTGTGGATATTTCAAATTATATTATGCATGAAATTGGTCAACCCGTTCACACTTTCGATTATGACAAAATTGCTGGTGCAAAGATGATATTAAGAGCAAGCAAGAAAGGGGAGA
Source organism: Microgenomates group bacterium (assembly GCA_049678105.1). Lineage (GTDB taxonomy): Bacteria > Patescibacteriota > Microgenomatia > UBA8517 > UBA8517 > JBAUDN01. Next base: position 1,654 of record JBAUDN010000090.1, on the reverse strand, counting down.
AAATAACCACTCTTGATGGCATAACTCATGAGTTGCCTGGCGGAGATATTGTTATTGAGGATGGAGACGGAAGACTTATCGACTTGGCAGGAATAATGGGCGGAAAAAACACCGCAATTGACCGAAACACAAAAAATGTGCTTTTATTCGTACAAACATATAACCCTGTAAATATTAGAAAGACCTATATAAGTCTTGCCCAGAGAACCGAAGCGGCCGCTCTTTTTGAAAAAGACTTAGATCCCGAACTTGTAAGTTTGGCCATGAGAAGAGGAATAGATCTTTTTATTAAATTAACGGGGGGCAAACCCAAAAAAGAAGTATTGGATATTTATCCAAAGCCCTATAAAGCGAAAGCACTTAAAACAACTCTTGATTTTATTAAAGACAGACTTGGCATTGACCTGCCCAAACAAGAAATTTCAAAAATACTTTGTTCTCTGGATTTTGAAACTAATTGGAAAGGCAAAGAACTTGAAGTACTCATTCCTTCTTTCAGAGCAAAAGATATCAGTTTGCCTGAAGATATTATTGAAGAAGTAGCAAGAATCTACGGATACCATAATCTGCCTAGTACGCTTATGGCCGGCGTAATTCCTGACCCATTGCTAGACTCACCTTTTGACTTGGAAATAAAAATCAAAGAAAGACTCAAAGGCTGGGGCGGTATTGAAGTCTATACTCTCTCAATGGTTCCCCGAGAATTTGTTGAATCAGGGGCTCTGAGATTAAAAAATCCATTGGGTAAAGAATCAGAGTATATGAGAATGTCGCTCAAACCATCTCTCATCCAAGCCGCTGAGAAAAATTCAGGCATAAAAGACCCATTCCATATTTTTGAGATATCAAATGTCTACCTAGCGAGAAAGGGTGAGTTGCCAGAAGAAAGAATGATGCTGGCAGGCATTTTCTCAAACGGCAAATATAGAAATGCCAAGGGTGTGATTGAAGTGCTTCTCGATGAACTGAACGTAAAAGCTAAGTACAAACCTGAAGACGGCAAGGCTTTTCTGCCGGCAAGAAGACTTTCCATTAAATCAAAAGGGAAAGTTTTAGGCGAACTTGGCATAATTGAGAAAAATGCGCTCATTTATTATCAGCTAGATTTAGAAGTTTTAAAACAAGTTTATTTACCTGTCTCAGCCTATACTCCTATTCCAAAATATCCTGCACAAATTGAAGATATAACTTTGATTCTTCCTCCGCGTACCAGAGTAGGCGATATTTTGTCCTTTATTAAAAACATCGATAAGTGTCTGAAAAAGATTGAACTAAAAGGCACATTTAAGGATGCATGTACTTTTAGGATTTGGTATCAAGACCCAAGAAAGACCTTAACTAATAAAGATGTGGAAAAAGTTAGAGAAAAATTTCTCAAAGAAGTTAAAAAGAAATTTGGAGCCACTCTCAAAAATTAGCCTTCTCCTGCACGAAATCTTGGACCTCCAATTGGTTTCCTATTAGTGAATCCTCTAACTACAATATCAATTGCTGCCAATAATGCCTGGTTTTCCTTCTCAAATTCCTTGTAGCCTTTCTTCTTTACAAGACCATCAAATATCTCTCTTGCTCTTACTTTTTGTCCGTCGGCAATCCTTAGTTGCGCTTTAAAGTAACCCTTTAGAAAACGCTCATAGTGGGGGTCAACGTCTTC
>JBAUDN010000089.1:0-3326 GCA_049678105.1 Microgenomates group bacterium | reverse complement strand
GTTATCCCATCTTCAGTTCCCGCTATCTTGAAGTCCATATCTCCACTTCCATCCTCAAGCCCAGTTATATCTGATAACACAACATAATTTTTCTCATCCCCAATAACCAAACCCATTGCAATTCCTGCAACCGGGGCTTTTATGGGAACCCCTGCGTCCATAAGGGATAGGGTAGAACCACAAGTTGAAGCCATAGAAGTTGACCCATTTGAACTTAATATTTCGGTAACTACCCGTATCGTATAAGGAAAAGAATCTTCTGAAGGAATTACTGGCAATAAAGCTTTCTCTGCCAATGCGCCATGGCCGATCTCGCGCCTTGAAGGATATCCAACTCTTCCTGTCTCTCCTACCGAATAAGGCGGCATTGCGTAATGGTGCATATATCTTTTGGTTTCTTCGCCCTCTGCTGATTCAATTGATTGTTCTAATGATGGCGCTCCTAATGTGGCAACAGAAAGTGCTTGAGTTTGTCCCCTGTTAAATATTGCTGAGCCGTGAGTCCTTGGAAGAACTCCCACCTCAGCTGAAAGAGCCCTAATCTCTTCAGGCTTTCTCCCATCAGACCTCTTCCCTGCCAAAATCATTTTTCTTACTTCGGCTGAGAAAAGCTCATCGAAAATCTTCCCGGCAGATTCTCTTTCTTCCTCATTCAAAGACTCCAAAACAGCATTTCTAATCTCATCATAATCCCCATATCCCACCTCTTTGGTAGATAACTTCTTTATCAAATCCTTCATCTTGTCACCAGCCAGTTCTTTTATTTTCTTTTGTAGAGCAAGATTTTTCTTCTCATCCGCAACAATTTCCTTCTTAACTCCCACCTCTTTTGCAAAATCCTTGATTAGTTCAATTATCTTTTTACCTTCCTCTTGTGCATATTTAATGCCAGCTAACATTTCCTTTTCTGGCACCTCTTTACTGCCTGCTTCAACCATAATAATCGCATCTTTTATGGTAGAAACAACAAGCTCCATCTCTGAAGATTCAAGCTCAGAATCCACCGGGTTGGTAGAATGGATTTTTCCTTTCTTTCCCACTTTTACCATTGCAACAGGACCATTCCAAGGAATGGATGATGCTGCCAGGGCGGCAGAAACAGCAACTCCTGCAACCATGTCCGGGCCATTTTCCAAATCAACAGAAAGAACGGTGATTATTACCTGAACCTCTTTCTTATAAGCTTTCGAGAAGAGGGGACGAATTGACCTGTCAATTAACCTTGCAGTCAAAACATCATCGTCCGAAGGCCTCCCTTCTCGCTTAACCCAACGACTACCTTTAATTCTCCCTCCTGCATAGAGTCTTTCTTGATATTCGACAAAAAGAGGGAAATAGCCAATATCTTCTTTTAATTTGGAGGCGACAACGGTTGCCAACACAACAGTCTCGCCATAAGAAGCCATTACCGCAGCATTGGCTTGTTGGGCTATATGTCCCGTGGAGAGAGTTAATTTTCTTCCCCCCAAATCGATACTTTTTTCAATTTTTTTCATTTAAATTAATATCTAGTTATTTCTTCAATTTTAATTTACCAATGAGGTTTTTATAGCGCTCTTCATCGCGCTTCTGAAGATAACTTAATAATCTTCTCCTCTTTGCCACCATAGAAAGAAGGCCTCGCCTTGAGTGAACATCTTTTTTGTGACCTTTTAAGTGCTTGACCAGCTTGTCTATCTGTGCAGAAAGCAATGCGATTTGTACCTCTGGAGAACCAGTGTCGCCTTTCTCACGAGCAAACTTCTTGATTATCTTCTTCTTTTCGTCTTTAGCTAATGCCATAAGTCATGTCCTCTCGGCCCCTTCAGGGGAAACAAAGTAAACCCTATCATGGGCAAACCTTGTTTACATCAGGGATTATAGTATCACGAAATCAATAAGTTGGCAAACTAGAGCTTTCCTAGCTAATCGAAGTTCCTTTATATATTTTTGGTTCAAGCCACTCTTTCGGAGTCTCTTTCTTTTCTTCTTCAACTTTAACCACCTTGCCAGGAATGGATCCTGGAGGAAAAGTTTCTTTTTGATAAGGACCTCTGCGCAACCTTTGCCCCCCGGCCTTCATTAAATCAGAAATCATCTGGAAAGTGTCAGCGGTAACTTCTGGGCTTGAAAATTTATTACTTCCTTCTTCTATCCCTATAAGGAGGTTCGTTGCTATATCCACATCAAGCGTCAGACCACTTTCTTTTATTAAACTAGCGACTACTTCTGATACAGAGGATGCTGGCCTAGCAAAGGACATAATACCCTTCTCGGGAGGCATAGAAAGAGCTCTTGTTCCAACATGGACAAATTTTGCCCCGACCAAATCATTTGATGTTGAAGCAGGAAAGTGCGATTCATTTGCTCCTCCAATCAAAATTACAGTGTCTGCTGAGACCCCGGAGTAAGTAAGCCTTGCTTGTTCTTTTTTGGGCGAAGGAACTCCAGGTTTCGGAATAACAGTCAACCTAAACTCCGAATTTTCAATGTCATAACTTACTCTCTCAATGTTCCCCGCCTGATAATCAACAAACTTTATTACAAGATTTTTGTTTCCAAGCTCCTGGGTCACCTTATTAACACCAACTAATCTATTAAATCCAACCATCATTGGTGAGGGGCAGGAAATGGCAACATCCTTTTTGTCTCTTAAAGCAAGATATAAAGCAAGACCGGCCGCCACCTGGTCAAAATAAGGTTTTTTAGGCAGAAGAATAAGAATTGAGGCCGCAGATTCTATAATTGAACCAAAAGAATTATCCATATTTAAGGGAGGCATTTTACTTTCTCACGGATACTAACACATCCCCTTTTTCAAAATCAAGTTGAGGCTCAAAAATAACCCCAAATTCCTCCCCCTCTTTAACCTCTAACATCTTTTGCTTTTGCTTCTTTATTGATAGGGCTTTTACCTCACCCAACTCCTTATCCTTCCGCATAAGGAGCATGGTATCTTTTACTTTTATTCTTCCGGAAATCACTCTACAGCCTGCAACCAACTTGTCGTCAAAAGGAAACGAGGCAATAATTTCTGCCTTGCCCAAAACTTCAGTTTCTCCTTCTTTAATTAATTCTTCCAATCTTTCCAAAAGTTTATAAATAACATTAAAGGATTCAACAGTTACACCTTCCGTCTCTGCAAGTTTTTTTATCGAAAGGGAAATCTTTGTTTCAAAAGTAAAAATATGAGCTGGCCCCGCTGCTTTTGCAAAAAAAACATCGGATTTATTAACTTCCCCGACTCCCGATGAAACTGCTACCACCTCGGGCGGCAAGTTTGCCAACAAAGCCTCCAGCGCCCCAACACTTTGGGCTTTAAAAACGATTGGTATTTGTCCTTCTTC
>JBAUDN010000088.1:0-3060 GCA_049678105.1 Microgenomates group bacterium | reverse complement strand
GTTTTAAACTTATGTCCATCTTTTAAAAGCTGTTTTTTTAAATCTTTATAATTGTAAATTTCGCCATTAAAAACTACTGTAACTGTGCCATCTTCGTTAGAAATTGGCTGATCTCCAGTCTTCAAGTCTAAAATACTTAATCGTTGAATGCCCAAAGCTGCTCTCTTGCTTTTACTTAAAAATTTCCCTGTAGAATCTGGACCACGATAAACTATCTCTCCCATCATTGAATTAAGCGTATGTTTAGATACTTCAGAAGAATAGTTAACGTAGCCTGCTATACCACACATCAATAATTAATTTCATTCTTTATTTCGTAAATTTGTTTATTTTGTGATTCAAAGTAGGTACGCACCTGAAGTTCAGCAAATAGGCCCATTAATATAAACTGCGTACCAAGTAGTATTAGAAATATCGTAATTAGAAAAAATGGATCTTTGTGAACAAAAACGCCTAAAAATATTTTTCTATATGCAACCATCAAAAGCGTAATACCTCCAAGCAACAAATTACCCAAGCCAAAAGCCCCAAATACATAGGCAGGTTTGGTACCGTATGAATTTAAAAATTTTATAGTTATTAAATCAATAATCGTTTTAATAATTCTGTCATATCCATACTTGGATTTTCCTTTGTAACGCTGTCTATGATTAACTATAATTTCAGAAACCCTTGGTCCCTTAAAAAAAATTAAGACAGACAGAATCCTGTGTAATTCACCATATAAATTAATTCCCTCAAGATATTCTTTCTTCACCATTCTTGCTGAACAACCAACATCATGAAACGGATAATTAAACAGCTTCTGAATAACTAAGTTTGCCATTCTTGAAAGGAAGCTTCTTGCAGTTTTATCCTTCCTCTCTTTTCTCCAGCCAAAAACTGCATCATATCCTTCTTTTATTTTTTCTAGAAATCTTGGTATGTCTTTAGGATCATTTTGCAAGTCCGCATCCAGAAAAGATACTAAATCGCCATTTGCCTTATCTACTCCTGCTGACATGGCTGCCGTTTGACCAAAATTCCTTCTTAAAGTTATTAATTTCGTAGCTATTTTATCTTTCTTTTCTATCGCTTTTCCCAGAACTTCCCTGGACCTGTCCGTACTTCCATCATCAACATAAACAATTTCGCTACTTATTTTTAGTTTTTTTAACACATCAGTCACTTCCGAATGAAGAGTTGCAAGGTTTTCTTCCTCGTTATAAAAAGGAACAATAACTGAAAGTTGAATTTTATTCATAAAAGTCTTTTAGAATTATATCTTTTTAGCTCACCCTTTTGCAAAAGACTGGCTCGTCTAAAAGATGGGTCTTGCCTTGATTAATTATAATCCAACTGAATATTGTCCGAGTGGTCAATTTTCAAACATAGCGTTTGTATTCTTTTTTATCGATCGCCTGTTATAATTGTCACATGATCTCCTTAATTTTATCCTCTCTCCTGCTAGGCTCCAGCCTTGGAAAAGTTTTAGCCTTATTTATTATAAAAATTTTTCCTTTTAGATTTCTCTCGAATGATATTCCTGGAGTAACAAGCGATCTTGTATATTCTAAAACCTTTGATTTAATCGATTTTGCACTATCGATAATATTGATTATTGTAGTCTTTGGTTTCAACTACTTCTTCTATTTGAGAAAAAGAAAAGGAACCCCTGCTTATTATAAATTAATCAATATTTATTATCTTGTGGCTTCCTTAATCATATTTCTCCAATCTCATTTCGTTGAGTTTTCTGGGAAAAATATTGTAATTACCACTCTGGCAGTTCAAGCAATATATCTTTTCCTCATTCTAAAAAGACACAAATACCACCCAACGAGAATTAATGGTCTAGTTTTTCTAAACGGATCTTTTGTAGGACTGCTTTTAATGCTTCTTGTCAACCCTTATACTACTAGCTTTGCAATACCCTTTATTGCTTTTCTGACAACGATAATTGCCTACCTTCTTCTATCGGGTAATGGGAAGAAATTTACATCCAATCCATCGCACCTCATTCTGGCTTTGTCAATCTTCTTTCTCTCAGAAAAAATCTGTTTGGTTATCATATTTGGTATTTTTATTGCAGCTTTGCATACTACTAAAAACTTTTTCCAGAGAAACACGAGGGTTTTAAGTTTTATTAATAAATATTTATATCCAATCGCAATTATTTTTATAGTATTTTATAATCCGCTGTTTTATATAGGAAACCTCGACTCTATTGAGGAAGGTTTTTGGCTCTCCTGGTTGCAACGATTAATAAATAAGCAAACTATTTATAAAGATTTTTTCGCTTACCACCCTCCACTAATTATTTGGTTTATATACATATTTACTAGCCTTACTCAGTATTCTATATATTACTTCAGGCTTTTTATACATCTGCTTCAAATATTGGGGCTTGTTATTTTCTACTTTGCTTTGGATTCTTTATTAAAGAGAAGGATCAACAAAGTCATTGCATTGTTGATAATTGCAAGCCTGACAACAACCACGCTTGTTAGAAACAATGCAGAAATAAGAGTTGCCGTGGGAATATTGCCAATCATTTTCTTTTATAAAGCCCAGGTGAATCCGCGTTTGTATTTGATAAGTGGAATACTTTCCGCTTTGGCAGTATTTATTAGTGTCGACACAGGAATTGCAGCTTTGCTTGCTATATCCGCTGGGATCATACTGTTTGATAGAAAATTAGAAACAATTAAAAAATTCATAATCGGTGTATTTATTGGTTCCCTTCCTGTGCTTGTATTTCTTGCCTATACGAATTCGCTTTCAAATCTACTTAGTCAAATTACTTTCTATGCAAATGCTTTTTCTCAAGGCTACTTTAATATTCCCCTAGAAAGATCTATCCAAACATCCTTCTTTAGGTGGCACCTGTTTTATGAATACCTTTCCTCAAATGCATGGTTTTGGGAATTATCTAGAATGCTCATTGCTGCAAGCGTTATATATCTCATAATCAAAGCTGTAGAAAACGTAAAACACAAAAGACTGAATCTGAGCAATTTAGTAAACAAGGATAAGTACTTTTTGACACTTTCCTTCTACGGTGCATTTCTATTTCGTTCG
>JBAUDN010000087.1:0-2180 GCA_049678105.1 Microgenomates group bacterium | reverse complement strand
GAGCAAAAAGGGCAGTTTTTAAAAGTCACAATCTAACTGTAGAAGAGAGAGGAAAGTGAAAAATAAAGCATTAGTGTCTTCTGGAATATTAATATTAATTGGAACAGTAATCTGGTCATCAACAATGGTCAAAAGTTCCCTCATTTACCCATTTGGCATGGGTTTCTGGGGACCCAATGGCCATGATGGTGTTTGGCATATAGCCCTCATCAACCAGCTGGCCAAAGGTAACTGGACAATGCCGGTTTTTGCAGGCGAAGCACTTAAGAATTACCACGTTGGTTTTGATTTATTACTGGCCATTATTCATAAAATTACAGCTATTCCTGCTCATGCTCTTTATTTTCAAATAATTCCATCTATTATCGCACTGCTTACAGGAATTTTTACTTATAAGTTTGTATATTTTTGGAGAAAGTCAAAAATAGAGGCTTTTTGGGCAACCTTTTTTGTTTATTTCGGAGGAAACTTTGGGTGGATTGTGACTTTATTAAGAAGTGGGCAAATTGGCGGAGAATCATTGTTCTGGTCTCAACAGGCGGTTTCAACTTTAATTAACCCTCCATTTGCACTTTCTATTGTAATGATGTTTTTAGGATTGATATCCATTATTAGAGCTCCAAAGAAAAAATATGGACTGTTTTTGCCAATTTTAATTTTTGGAATCCTTGCACAAGTAAAAATATATGCAGGTGTCTTATCTTTAGGAGGACTTTTTGTTGCAGGTATTTATGAGTTTACAAGAAAGAGAAAAACTGTAATTCTTAAGATTTTTACTGGCGCTGCTTTTATTGCAGGTTTTCTGTTTTTCTCTTTTAACAGAGGCTCTGCGAATCTTATTGTTTTTAAACCATTTTGGTTTTTGGAAACAATGATGGGACTTTCCGACAGATTTAATTGGCCCAGGTTTTATGAAGCAATGGTTAATTACCGTCTTGGCGGTATTTGGTTCAAAGCAATCCCTGCTTATATAATTGCCTTTTTGATTTTTTGGTATGGGAACATGGGAACACGGCTCATTCAGGAAATATTGATTGCAAAATGGGTTATTGATAAAAGGAGGATCTCATTCATGGAAATTTTCCTTTTGTCGGTGATAGTTGCCGGAGCAATTATTCCCATGTTTTTCCTGCAGGCTGGCACGCCATGGAATACAATCCAGTTTTTCTATTACTCACTTACTTTTTCAGGGATTCTTGCGGGACTAGTATTGGGAGGGTGGATTGAAGGTCAAAGAAACATTTTAAAACAAGGTTTAATCACAGGGGTGATCATTCTGTTTACTTTACCGACAACTTATGCCACTTTGAAACACTATTTACCTGCTCGCCCCCCAGCTAAGATTTCCCACGAGGAACTTGAAGCACTGAACTTCTTGTCAGCACAGCCTGATGGAGTTGTATTGACCTATCCTTTTGATAGAGATGCGGCAGAAGCGGCTGTTGCTAATCCTCCAAGACCCCTTTATCTTTATGAATCAACAGCATATGTTTCTGCTTTTAGTAAAAAAACTGTTTACTTAGAAGATGAGGTTAATTTGGATATAACCGGCTACGACTGGAGAAATCGCAGGGAAAAAGTTGAAGAATTTCTAGATAGCCTTGACGACCAAAGGGTATGGTCATTTCTGCGGGAAAACAACATCACCTATGTTTATTGGATTAAGGGACAAAGAGCAAGGCTTGGAGAGGGTCAGCTTGGAATGACTAGGATTTTTGAGAATTCTGAGGTTGATATTTACAAGGTTGATTAGATTCATGAAGGGTGTTTCAAAGCTTGTCCTTTTAGTTTTTGTTCTTTCTTTTTTTATCTTAAGATCTAAGATCGATTTTCCGATAATCTTAGATGAGGCAAAAGAAAGTTATACCGCCTATTCGATTATAAAGACAGGGAAGGATACAAACGGAGATTTCCCCGGCTTGTTTTTTAGAAGCAATAATAATTATCTATCTTCGTTGGGAGTATATTTTAGAATTCCTTCAATTTATCTTTTTGGCTTAAGTGATTTAGGAGTTAGATTGCCGTCAATAGTATTTTCCTTAATAACTGTTTATTTTTTTTACTTAGTTTCTCGGCATTTCCTAAAAAATAAAAACAGAGTACTTCTGGCAACCTTTTTATTTGCGATCAGTCCTTTTTTTATTCAACTAAATATTTTCGACCTGGGAACGACTTTGGGG
>JBAUDN010000086.1:0-4528 GCA_049678105.1 Microgenomates group bacterium | reverse complement strand
ATACTGACTATATGATTAGGAAGCTGGTTTTGGTTTTGATTTCTATAGCCCTTTTACTTTTTTTAGCCAAGCCTGCATATGCCCAAGATGAATTTGTCGTAGATGTAAACGTAAACTATGATGTGCAAGAGACAGGAATAACTAAAGTCACTCATACAATAACCCTTGAGAATGTTTTTTCTAACCTTTACGCAAAATCCTATCTTCTGACGCTTGAAAATATTGATCCCATTAACCCTGTTTCCTATGAAAGCTCTCAGCCGCTGGAGCTAATAGAAAGTAAAAAGGATGAATCAACTTCTTTACAAGTAAATTTTGAGGATGCTATTGTCGGGAAAGGCAAAACCCGTACTTTTACAATCAGTTTTGAGGAGAACAGTTTTGCTACAAGAACAGGTGAGGTTTGGGAAATTTCAATTCCCAGACTCTCCGAGGATAATTCTTTCAGGTCCTATACTGTTAACTTATTGGTTCCTTCCTCCTTTGAAAAAGAAGCATATATCTCACCAGACCCTTTAGCGATTACCGAGAAAGGTAATAAAACTCAATACAGTTTTGATAAAAGTTCTATCCAAAAATCAGGAATAACAGCTGGGTTTGGCAAATTCCAGGTTTTTTCCTTCTCATTAAGCTATCACTTGGAAAACCCTCTAAATAAAAGTGCATCTACTGAGATTGCAATACCACCTGACACTGCATTTCAAAAAGTCTATTACCAATCAATGAATCCGGAACCCGACAACGTTCATGTCGATGAGGACGGCAACTGGCTAGCAACTTACATACTAAAACCAAGAGAACGTATTGATATTACTGCCTTGGGAAGTGTGCAGATTTTTGCCAGTCCCCGTGACTTTCCGATATTGTCAGCTGAGCAGCTTCAATCCAGACTCGCTGAAAGCGAATATTGGCAAGTAAATGACCCGCAAATTAAAGATCTGGCTACCAGACTAGCAACTCCAGAGGCAATATATAATTTTGTAACAAACAACTTAAGTTACAGCTACGATAGGGTGCAGCCAAACGTACAGAGATATGGAGCAAAAAATGCTTTGCTAAATTCCAGTGATGCTATTTGCATGGAGTTCACAGACCTTTTTATAGCTCTTGCACGGGCGGCCGGAATTCCAGCAAGAGAAGTAAATGGGTTTGCATATACAGAAAACCCTGAAATACAGCCCCTTTCTCTTGTTGCTGATGTTTTACACTCTTGGCCTGAGTATTGGGATCAGGAAAGGAAAGCCTGGATACCTGTAGATCCAACCTGGGGGTCAACTACGGGCGGTGTAGATTTTTTCAACAAGCTTGATTTAAGACATTTCACTTTTGTGACTCATGGTGAAGATCCTAATATACCTTACCCCCCGGGTTCATATAAGTTGGGACCAAACCCACAAAAAGATGTATTTGTCAGTTTTGGACAATTACTCAAGGAAAGGGTAAGTAAGCCTGAAATTACAGCGGAAGTGAAAAGTGGATTACCATTTACTGATTCTAAAATCTCCATTGTAATTCACAATCCCGGTCCAATAGCTCTTTACAATCTAGAACCTTCAGCTCTTTTTGATGGAGTTTATGTTGACGGAACCAGCGTTCCTGTTTTACCGCCGTATGCCTCTTTTGAGTTTTATTCTCACATACCCTTCAGTTTTCTTGGGACAAAGACACCTGAAAAGATCTCAATTATTGCCGGGGATACAAAAATTGATATCCCCTCAAACAAAACTCAGGTTATTATTTATAATCTCCTGGTTCTCTTTATTGCTTTTTCCGTAGTCATTATTTTTGTAGTTTTCAGGGCAAAAAAAATTACTCTAGAAAAGGTAAGATCTAAACTTCGCTCTCTTTGCAAACTATCCTGGTTGAGAAAAAAGGGGAGCAAACAAGTTCAAGAGAATCAAAATGATCAGTCTTTGTTGAATTAACTAGAAACACTCGATTATACTGAAAAAGATGAAGAGGATATTAAGACACTATGCAGTTGATACCTTTGTTTTATATGTGGTATCCCGATTTGCATCTGGTCTGCAATTTGAAAAAGGCATAGAAACATTGTTTCTTGCAGGAGCAGGCTTAACAGTTGCTTCGCTTCTAGCTAAACCTGTAATAAATCTTCTTCTTTTACCCATAAATCTTATTACGTTCAATCTTTTTAAATGGGTTTCCTCTGCAGTAGCTTTATATATTGTCACCCTTGTTATTCCCGGTTTTAGAATCGTCGGCTTTATGTTTCAGGGGTTTTCATCTAGTTGGTTTGACTTACCCTCTATCAGTTTCGGCGGCTTTCTTGCTTATGTCGCTTTCTCTTTTGTTTTCTCACTCATTGCCTCTTTTATCTATTGGCTGATGTAAAGAGTCTTTTTTGATGCGAATTCTCAAATAAGGTATAATTTCCAGCAGGATGAAGAACATACTTCTAGCTATTCAAATAATAGTTTCAATTTTATTTATAGGCGCAATTCTTCTTCAAACAACGGGAACGGGTTTCGGTAAAGCTTGGCGTGGGTCTTCTTCTTTTACAAGGCGAGGTTTGGAAAAACTTATTTTTAAGCTTACCTTTGTCCTTGCAGGAATCTTCATTTTGGTTTCTATCCTACAAATTGCAATCTAAACACTAACTATGTTAACTCTTCGTTACTTTTTTCGCTTGCTAATAGCCTTTTTTAGTCGCTTCAAAGGCCTTCTTCTTATAAGCGCTGTTTTAGGAATAGCCTTTTTTGTGTTTCTAAGATTAATTGCTCCAAATTTTCTTGGCAAGAGCCTTGAAAAAATAGGAATAACGGGAAGGTATCACGCTGATAATTTACCAGGTTTTATTTTAGAAATGGCCGGTGATGGGTTGACCAAACTAAATGAAAACGGGATAGCCGAGCCATCTCTTGCTTCATCTTGGGAAACGCCTGATAGAGGAAAAACATGGATTTTTCATTTAAGCGAAAACATTTTTTGGCAAGATGGCAAAGAAGTTACAAGCGAAACAGTTAAATATGAATTCTCGGATGTTGAACTGGAAATTCCTGATGATAAAACGCTTATTTTTAAACTGCAAAGTCCATTTTCACCTTTCCCAACCGTTGTATCAAAACCTACATTCAGAAAGGGGCTTCTGGGAACCGGCGAATGGGAAGCAACAAAAGTTAGAGTTGCAGGCGGATACGTTCAGGAGCTTATACTCGTCAATGCAGAAAAAGATAAGAAAATATATAAATTCTATCCCACAGAAGAAAGAGCGAAACTTGCTTACAAATTGGGCCAAGTAGATATACTTTTAAATGTTTTTAATCCCGCCCCCCTTGATTCCTGGAAAACAACAAATGTGATAACAGAAACCAACACCGGACAAATTGTTTCAATATTTTTCAATGTTCAAGATAAGTTATTATCAGAAAAATCTTTGAGGCAAGCCCTCACTTATGCAATAGACAAGAAAACCTTTGATGGTGAAAGAGCTTTTGGCCCTATCTCACCGAATTGTTGGGCACATAACCCCCAGGTCAAATCCTATTTGTATGATGCAGCTAAAGCAAAAAATATTATCGATGATTTGCCCGAGGAACAAAAAGAAGATCTTAGTATAAAGCTTGTCACTACTCCAATACTTTTGCCTGTTGCAGAAAAAATTGCCAGCTACTGGGACGAAATCGGAGTCAAAACTATACTTCAAGTCTCTTCAGGTATTCCGAATGACTACCAGGCACTCTTGGCTGTCCTTGATATACCTAAAGACCCGGACCAATATTCAATTTGGCACTCAACACAAATCGCAACAAATATCTCAAATTACCAAAATCCCAGAATTGATAAATTATTAGAAGACGGTAGGGTAGAGCTTGAGTTGGAAGAAAGAAGAAAATTATATTTGGATTTCCAGCGATTCCTGGTTGAAGATTCTCCAGCAGCTTTCCTCTATCATCCAACCTCTTACAAGATAATAAGAAAGTAGGAGTTGTTCGTGAGGTTCAATTAGAACCAATAATAACTTCCTTTAATCCAAAACAGCAATATATTTTCAATTATTGTTTTTCTTAAATAACTTTTTCAGCAAAGAAAAAACACCCTTTTCGCCGCAGCTAGACCATATGGTCAGGGGTGTTATTAGTTATTGAAAAAACATGTTACGCCTTTCATCGGATGGAAATCACATCCGAACAAACAGTTTTTTGTAGAAGACCATTGTATTCTGAAACATTCAGCCCAACATTGAGACAAAGGCTGTCTACAATGTTGTTTTCATTCTCAAAACAAATATACGTTTCTGTCTCATTTGCCCCGATGTTGTCCAAGCTCTCGCATAGATATCGGTAACCTAAATCTTCCCGGATACCAAGGAATATATAGTTGAAATTCGCGTGTATCCCGGAGTCTTCTATCAGCTCTACCTTTGCCCAATCTTCCCACTCATTTGTTACAGTGAAGACGATGCAAATAGTATCTGACAACCCTTCTCTTTCAGCGATTTTCTTAACTTTTCCTTCAAATACATCTACATCACCTCACCTTATCCTTTTTGCTTCTGCTATTTTTACAG
>JBAUDN010000085.1:0-1560 GCA_049678105.1 Microgenomates group bacterium | reverse complement strand
GACAGCTTCAGCGACTCTATATGGATAATAAAAGGGACTTGTAACTAGATCCCATGTCCCCAAGAATTCAACAACTTTTGGATTATAGCCTTCCTTAAAACGGGTAAAGCCTTTTCCTGGTTCTCTCCCCCACAAATCAAAAGTTTTCAGGCCCAATTTTTTGCCGTTTTTCATCGCTTCCCACATTATTAAGTTATTTGACATGACATTTTTGTATTTATCGGTTGAGGCACCATATGGATAATAAAGGGAATCATGCCAGACAAAAACTATCCAGCAGGTTATAATCTCGCCTTTGTATTTTGCCGTTAAAAGTCTTGCTATCGGTTTTTTCCCTTTTGCCACCATCTCTTCATGGAGGTATTTCCACATTAAACGATGATAACGCTCTGTGTGTGCATAGAAGCCTTGTCTTTGGATTGTTTCCCGGGTTAGTGTAATGTAGCGGTTAAAAGCCTTCTTTGAGTTATCCTCAGCTATTTCAACCCCCTTTCTTTGAGCCAGGCGAATATTATATCGAGTCTTGGAGTTAAAGTTTTTTAAAAGTTCCTCTTCTGAAGGAGTTAAATCAATCCAAAAACTGGTTGGAGTAAAAAGGGTTTTGCCGGGGACGGCCCCTGAACTTTTCAGAAGCTCTATTAATCGCTTTCTTTCGCCGTTTCTTGGCACAATATTTGGTTCCATCTTGATAAAAATTAAATTCTTTTCTTCCGCCAACTTTTTAAGTTCACCAAGCATTTTTTTTGTCGGCTTAGGACATTTAATGAACATGCCAAGTTTAAATGGTATGAGGGGTATTTTATGGAGTGTTAACTGACCATATTGGGTTCTTACAATTTCATTCCCCCACTTTTTTCTGAATTCTCCCCATTCCCATGACTGTAGGGGGTGAGTAGCGGTTTTGTTGAATTTTTCGCGAGTCATTTTTTATTTGTTAATAGTTTCTGATAAATCTTCTGGTATATCAATGATAAAGCGACTGGGAGGGTTGGATGTTTTTTGTCCAAAATAAAGGCGTCTTTCCGCAAAAGTTAAATAAAGAAGTTTTTTTGGTCTTGTCATGCCAACATAGGCCAGTCGCCTTTCTTCTTCAAGTTCGTTTATATCCCACAAACTTCTGGAGTGAGGAAAAAGCCCCTCTTCCATTCCGACAATGAAAATGACAGGGAATTCTAAACCCTTTGCCGCGTGAAGGGTCATTAAGGATATTTTTCCGCTGGTTTCGGAGCCAAGAGTTCTAACTACCCCTTTTTCGTCTTGTTCCGCCTCAAGCAAGGCCACATTTTCCAAGAATTCGTCTATCTTGGGAAACTCTGTTGCCACAGATCTTAACTCTTTAATGTTCTCTAATCTCATTAAATTCTCATCTGTTTCTCTTTTATATTTAGAAAGATAATCTGTTTTTTGGATTACACGATCAAGAAGATCAAGTGTTGAGTATTTCTCTAACTTACCAACGTCTTTTGCAAACTCCTTAAACTTTTTAAACCTCCTCTTTCCTAATTTTAGCGCTCTATTTTCTGAAACTTTATCTTTCGGGTTAACCAGAAGCCTCAGATA
>JBAUDN010000084.1:0-1904 GCA_049678105.1 Microgenomates group bacterium | reverse complement strand
ACGAACGCACCTGATAAATTTTCCAAAATATTAGGAACGGGAATAGTTGTTTGGATAGGCATACAGGTCTTTCTGAATATCGGTTCAATGGTAGCTTTAGTTCCTCTGACTGGTGTTCCATTACCCTTTTTCAGTTATGGGGGATCTGCTTTAACCATGGCACTGCTTGCAACTGGTATACTTTTAAATATCTCAAAGTATGAAAAAAAGCAAAGAAAAAGGCGCAAATAAGGTTGTACTTACGGGTGGTCATGCAGCCACTACAGCACTAGCGACCATAGAGGAGTTGATAAGGCGAAACGCTTTGCAAGTTTCGCTTAAAAGACGTGGCGGTTGGGATATCTGTTGGATTGGGGCCAAGCGCGCAATTGAGGGAAAAAGTGTTCCAACTCTTGAGTCTAAAATTTTCCCTGAAATGGGAATTCGTTCCTACCCGATTATTTCTGGGAGACTACAGAGGAAATTTACTCTCTGGACACTTCCTTCGGTCGCCAAAATCCCATTTGGATTTTTACACGCGCTTTTTCTTCTTTTAAAAATTAGGCCCAAAATTATATTGTCTTTCGGGGGCTTTGCCGCTTTCCCTGTGGTAGTTGCCGGGTTTATATTAAGAATTCCTGTTGTTATCCATGAACAGACAATGGCGGCAGGGCGGGCAAGTAAATATTCAGCTCCCTTTGCCAGGATGGTTGCTTTGGCAAGAGAAGAAAGTAAAAAATTTTTCCCAAAGGCTGAGTGCAAAGTTATTGGCAATCCACTGCTGACTCAAATTGCTGAAATTAAACCGAAGGAAAAAATCGGAGAGCCAGTGACAATATTTATAGTTGGCGGCTCACGTGGTTCGCGGACGATAAACAAAACTGTTAGCGAGATTATAGAAAGGCTTCTTAATGAGAATGTGGTTATACACCAAACAGGTTTCCTTGATTACGAAAAAATGCAGGAAGTAAAGAACTCTTTACCAAAGAATTTGAGAGAGAAATATGAGCTTTATCCTGTTATTGATCCAATGGACATTGATGGAGTATATAAAAGGGCCGATATTGTGGTTGCAAGAGCCGGTGCTAATACCGTGGCGGAGATAATTGCTATTAAAAGGCCTGCCGTACTTATTCCCATACCCTGGTCCTATGAAAATGAGCAGGTAAAAAACGCCGAATTTGCTGAGAAATTTGGTTTAGCAAAAGTGCTTGATCAGCAACAATTAACGAGCGCTAAACTACTTAAGAGTATTAAAGACATTGAAAATAACTGGAAAAATATGGTTGAAAAAACCAAAGGTAAGAAAAGTCCAGATATCAATGCGGCAGAGAAGTTGGTTGATTTGTTGGAGGTGGCAGTTAGGTGAAGTATGTAAAAGTATTTATTGTACTTTGTATTTCAGCCCTATTTGTTAGCCCATTTTTTGTTGTCCCCAGGGTTTTAAAGGTAAATGCGATCTCTTGTCAAAGCCAATTTGGGCCGTGTAATAGGAATTTAGAGATTCGTATAAAAAGAGTTGAAGACAGAAAGGCGAGTTTGTATGAGACAAAAAAAGAGCTACAAAAGATTCTTTCAGATGAGATTTTGATAAGCGATTTCTCTCTTCAGTTTAAGCTCCCTGGTCGACTTGTAATTAATCTTCTAGAAAGAAAGCCCAAATATGCTTTAAAAACTAAAGGGATAAATTCGTATGCATTAGTTGGTAAAGAGGGTTATGTTATTTATTTCCAAGACGCAACCAACCTTCCGGTTTTAATAGTTTCCGAACCGCCACCCAATGTTGGGGAAGTGGTTTCAGAAGAAAAACTTTTTGCATTAGATTTTCTTTATGACATGTTCTCTTCGTATCAAGTTCGAACCGGAGCGATTGAGAATGGAAGTTTGGTCATTGAATTAGAACAGGGACCTAAGGTAATATTTCC
>JBAUDN010000083.1:0-3327 GCA_049678105.1 Microgenomates group bacterium | reverse complement strand
CGGCAACCTCGATAAAGTCCTCCAAGCTACGCAAAAAATCTCTTAAATCTACTCGGAAAATTCGGAGAGGTTGGCTGTTAGAATAAGAGTTTCACCGTCTCGCCAGATTTCTACAGAAACAGTATCTCCTGGTTTTTTCTTTGAAATTACTACTGCCAATCCTCCACTCTCCTCTTTTACTTCTTCTCCATCAAATTTAACGATGATATCATCTTCCTTAATCCCCGCAACCTCGGCCGGTGAATTTAAAACAACATCTACCACAAAAGCGCCCTCGGGAACATCATTTAAAATCGCAGTTGGCTTTGAAATCATCTGATATTGAACACCCAAGAAAGGTTTGGATACAAACTTACCAGTAGTTTTAAATTGATTTAATCCTTCTTTAACAATATCTATTGGGATTGCAAAGCCAATATTCTCAGCACTCGCAGCCACTGCAACATTAATTCCAATTACTTGACCGGCAGAATTCAAAAGCGGTCCGCCGGAATTTCCCGGGTTAATGGCCGCGTCCGTCTGAATAACATCATCGAGACGCTCGACATAACCTTCATATATACTTCCCGCAGTAATTCCCCTTCCTAATCCTGAAATCACTCCGGTTGTCACAGTGTGTCTAAATTCACCCAAAGCGGTTCCTATGGCAATAACAAACTGCCCTACTTTGAGATTAGCTGAATCACCAAGCTCAACTGGTTTTAATCCTTCGGCATTGATTTTTATAATCGCAATATCATTTGACGGATCACGGCTTATCTGAACCGCATTATATTCTTTACCATCTTTATCTATTACTTTATAACTGGCTCCTGCGTCTAAAACTACATGTTTATTGGTGATAATAAGTCCATCCGCTGAAACAATAAAACCTGTTCCAATATCCCGTGGGCCACCCTCTTCTATTCTTGAACTAAAACCGCCAAAAGGAGAAAGTTCCAAAATGCGTCTCTTGGGTGTTTCAATGGAAACAGTAACCACAGAGGGAGAAGCCTTCTCAACAACATCTATAACAACAGATTCTTCCCTTAATATCTTCTGTTCTAAACCAACCCGAAAACCGGTTTCTGGTCGTGGTACAAGCAAGTCCAACGGTTTTAAACCAAACAGCCTGTCGGCAATCGCACCACCGGTTATAGCAGTAAGAATCACCAAACTGATTGCAATACCAATTAGAAATTTCTTAACATTAATTCTTTTCACTTTACTCTCCTATTAATGACCTAATTGCCTCTTGAAGCTGCTCGTCTTCCGGTGTTTCGGGATCATCTTCTATCTCCACATCAGGTTCCAATCCTTCCGCATTTACCCAAAAACCACTGGGTGTTAACCATCTTGCCGTGGTTATGTGAAGACCTCCTCCATTTTCAAGCTGTTGTGGCTCTTGAATGGTTCCTTTACCAAAAGTTTTTTCTCCCACCAGTTGTATTTCCCTACCGTCTCTTAAAGCACCCGCCAATATTTCAGAAGCAGAAGCAGAGCCTCCATTAATGAGAACGGCTGTTGGAATATTTAAAAATCTGCCAATTCTCTCAACTCTAAAGTCAAATGTCTCTCCTTGTGCGTTTTCTTCAATAACCACAAGACTGCCGTTTTTCAAAAACTCTGAGGCAATATCAACGGAGGCTTGAAGGTATCCTCCGGGATTATTTCTTAAGTCAAGAATAACACCTTTGACAGACGGCTTTTTAAGTATGGCTCGAACTGTCTCTTCCCATTCACCTTCTGTTTCGCCACTAAACTTAAGAACTTTGACATAAGCCACACTCTCGTTTTCTCCCTCATAGGACAGGATGATACTCGAAATATCAATACTTTTCCTAACAATATCAATGACAATCGGTTCTTCATCGTCATCTCTTAAAAGAGTCAATGTGACTGTTGTACCAGCCTGTCCTCTTATTGTTCGAACGGCCTCAGGAAGTGTTATACCGACGGTTCCTCTATCAATATTTTTTAATTCATCCTTTATTCCCACAATAAGATCGCCAGCTTTTATTCCTACTTCTTCCGCCGGAGAACCAGGCAATGGCGCAATTACTGCTAACTGACTCCCCTTAAAACCGATTTGAATACCAACGCCCTCAAACTTTCCCTGAAGATCCTCTTGCACTACTCTGTTTTCTTTAGGCGGCAAGAAGATCGTGTAAGGATCACCTATGGCTGATACCATTCCTTTTATGGCACCATAGATCATCTCGCTCTCAATTATTTTGTCTTTGTCAAAATAGTTTTCTTCCAGTGTGTCCCACACCCTCCAGAAAAGGGAGAAGTCTATATTTCTTTCGGGCGGAGTCTGTCTTGATATTGTTACAGTGGGAAAAGTTGAAAACGAAGCCTGAAAACCCCTTCTTCCCAGCAAATAGCCGCCAGATGCGCTTGCGGCGACAATAATAACCACAACTATTATTCGTCTTAATTTACTTAAATTGATTTTAGGGAAAGGCAGAATCTTCATACGAAATCAATTGTATCACTTTACATTCTTGTGACAAACGGGAGAAGTCCGAGGTGTCGAGCCCTTTTGACGGCGATTGACAAACGTCTTTGGTGCTTGGCACAAAGGCCCGTACGGATTTGCCCTATGATTTTTGATCTATCGGTTAAATGTTTCCGGAGAGTTTCAAAATCTTTATAATTGGGCTCTTTCTTCTCTTTACAAAAGAAGCAAATAGCCGTTTTCTTTTTTCTTCTTAGGATTCTTGCTGCCATAGTAAGCTTTTAAAAAGGAATTTCGTCCTCGTCTTTCTCTTCTTTCTTCTTAGTCTTGGGGCTTTTACTTTTCTCGCCTTTTTTTGCTCCTTTTCCTTTCTCTTCCTTCACTTTTGCTTCTTTTACCGGCTCTCCCCCTTCAACTTCTGCTGTCGGAACATCAAACTCTTCCCCCGGACCACCCCTTCTTCTTGAATCTAAAATTATCATATTAGAAATAACAATCTCTGTTGTTGTTCTCTGGTCGCCGGCTTGTGTCTGCCAGTTTCTGGTTTGAATTCTTCCTTCAACATATACTTTTCTGCCTTTGGCCAAAAGCTGGGCGCACAATTCGGCCAGCTTGTTCCATGCCACAATTCTATGAAAATCTACTTCTTCTCTTTTTTCTCCGGCGTCAGTTGTCCATTGCCTGTTTGTAGCCACGCTGAATGTACAAACTGCTGTCCCTTGGGGAGTGTATCGAAGTTCAGGATCGCGTGTTAAATTACCGATTAAAGATGCCTTGTTTAAACTCCGTGCCATTTTGCTTTTTTCCCTATTAGTCCTCTCTCACTAATAAATATCTAATTATATCTTTTTCCAGATTTAATTTAGAAGAAAGTGTTTTTGTTTCTT
>JBAUDN010000082.1:0-3458 GCA_049678105.1 Microgenomates group bacterium | reverse complement strand
AGCTTAAGGAGGAGATAGAAGTTCTTAAATCTATCTTAAATTTTTGTGAGGCGAAGTCTTACAAACAGATTCGCCTAATCGGTAAATCACTTGGGGGAATAGTGTCAAGCTACTTTCTGAGAGAGTTGCCGAAAAAAGAGCATGGTAGATATTCCGTTGTGATACTTGGCTATATAACAGGCCATGTAGATTTAAAGGATTTTAGAGGCAAAATAACAATTATCCAAGGAGGAAAAGATAAATTTGGAAACATTGAAGTTGTCAAGAAAGATTTGAGGGGTGCAGAATCTAAAGATATAAGTTTTTTTGAGATTCCCAATGCCGACCACAGCTACCGCGACCCTAAAACCAAAGATCCTAAATATGAAAACAGAGTGGTAGAATTATTATTTCATTAAGAAATTAATAAGTTCTTAAGTATATTTTCGTTGAAATCGTCACTACTGCTCCCTCAACTCCTGCTGCGTCCGCATCTTGCGCTTCAAGTGATATTGTTACAACCGGTGGCGCATTTCCCGTTCCCTCTTCACAAACAAGGCTGCAAGAAGTGACATCTATTTCGCTACTTGTAAGCCTCCCGGAACCAGAGGCGATGTAGCCTTCCGATTCTGAACCAATCAAGCAGGAAAAGGAAGCTGAAACCCCATCTTCATCCAAGTAGGAAATGATACTTGTGTCCAGATTGGGACACTCAACTACGGATTCTGCATTTCTAATGTTTCTCTCAATTACGGCCAAAGAATAGTCAAGGTTTTCCCGAACTCTTGCTATCGACTCACTTTTTCTTGCACCTCTTAAGGTTAAAAAGACGGCATTGGTTGTCAAAATTGCCAAAATTGCAAAGACTGTAATAACAACCAATATTTCAAGAAGCGAAAGTCCTTTATGTACAAAAATAGTTTTTGGATTATTATTCTTCATTTAATAATTTCAATACTGTGATTTCCAATCAGTTAAAATAGTGCTGCTTCTCACTTCATGTAACCCCTGCGCATCAGTCCAGTAAACTTTAACCTCAATCGAAATACTATTGTCGCTTACTTCCGGGAAAGAGATCTCTCTTTTAAAAATTTTGTCTTTAAATTCTGTATCACCACATACACCACAGTCTTCCCAAGAAAGGGTGTTAAAACACTGTATATGGGGTGGGGTAGGACAAAAAGACACATTCGCTCTGAATGTATCCCAATCTTCGTCCCTTTGCCCCCTTAACCACTCTGTTGCTTCTTGTGCGTAACGGGTGGACAAAGTTTTATTCTTGGAAAAAGTGACATTTCTAATGGAATTTGAGGCCAAAGCCACAAGGGCGACAACTATCAGTGTGGCCAAAGCTAAAGCTATGATAACTTCAAAAAGAGACTGTCCGGAACTAAAATTATTGCTTTTCACTTTATCTCCCCTTCTGGACTAACAGTAATATTCTGTGTATTTCCAGTTACAGTCTGGGTCAGAATAATTAGTGCATCGGCAGACAAATTTACTCCCTTGCCTAAAACTTTGAAGGTAAAGCGATTGGGGTTTGACGATAACGAAACATCGGAACTTATCTGTACAGTTTTTATGTCAACCAAACCCCCGGCACAATTAGCCTGTATTTTATAAAAACCTGCACTCTCAGCATAAAAATCATAGCCGTTTAAGGCTCCTTCCGTGTTACAGGCAACGGAATCTGGTTTTTTGCCAGCAAGTGCCTGCTCTTGAGCAAGTCTTAAATCAACCTTCAGTTTCCTGGCTGTTCCTAAAAGTGCCTGTCGCCGAGCAAAATCTCTATAACTGACATAACCGAAGCTAAAAATCAGCCCAATGATAGTCATTCCCACTAATATTTCAATCAAGGTATATCCGGAAACCTTAGGCAGTGAAGCGTACTTTCGCATCTATACTTAACTATACACTATTTGCTAACTTACCCCATGATGAAGCTGTACGGGTTTCATTTCAGGGATTTGTAACCTGATAATCACAGGTTTCGCCACAACTTCCTCCACAACTATCTGTTCCTCCACCTTCAAGGGCCGCGCAAAGCTCGTAGATAGTTCCATCCGAGGAGTAGTAATAAACTCTGTCGGGCAGGGGATCAATCGGCACTTCTGCTATATAGGTTATTGAAGTAAGACAAGTGTTGCCTGTTGTCTGCGTCCCTACAAGCGGGGAAGCAAGTGCAGCAGGATAGGAACCGCAATCTGCTCTGTAAATCTCAATACCTGAGCGGATAAGTTCCAAGTCCGCTTTTCTTCTTGCATCTCTTGAGGATTTTCTAGCACCCTGTAATCCAAAAATTGAAAGCCCGATTAAAACACCAACAATAGAAATAACTACCAGTAATTCAATTAGGGTAAAGGCTCTTTGAGATTTAATCATGGTTTAACTTGGTAAATAAACTGAGTAGGACACCAAGTGGCGCCGGTGTCTTCAACACCTTTCTCATCACTTTTATTCTCAAGGCAGGCCCTCAATATATATTCATCGGCATCAATTTGTTCGTAATAGTAAGAAACGTTGGGTAGGGGATCATCAGCAAGAATCGACATATAAGTTTGAATATCTGATGCAAAAGTTTCTCCCCAGATACATATACTGGAACCTCCCGTACCACAACCAGCTATGTTTGCAGCCATATTGTTCGGATATTTATCGTAGTCGTTGTAATAGATCCTTAAGGCTGTCTGAATGTTGCGAAGATCTCCCTTTCTCTGGGCATCTCTTCCTCGCTGTCTTGCAGCATTAAGGTTGGCAAGAACCAGTGTTGCCAAAACTCCTATCAAAGAAACAACAACAAGCAGTTCAATCAGCGTGAAGCCTGTTTTGGATTTTGAATTTTGCATTTTGAACTTTAAACTTATAATGGGCATGCCCCGTTTGTCGGACTTGACCAATCAGCCTGATCTTTCACTCCAACTTTTCCGTTAGAGCAAAGAGCCCAATACTGACTCGTATTTTCTAGTTCTGCAAAAAAGACATATTGAGTTGCCGATGTACTCCCGTCGCCTGGTCCATCCGAGGAGTACTTATATGGAAGTTGCCCCTCAGAAACTCTTGGATCATCCGGACAATTTGTGCCAAGATCAAGCGGTGTACAAAGAGTAGTCGCATTAGCTGCTGCTGCCGCACCATAGGATAGATAAAGCCCGTTATTTTTATTAGCAAAAATTTCTGAAGAATTTTGATACTGTTTCAGATCAGACTTTCTTTGGGTATCTCTTGCCTGTTTTTGAGTACCTGTATATGAAACAAGAGCAAGAGCCGCCAAAATCCCGATAAGAGAAATAACCACTAACAGTTCTACTAGAGTGAAACCTTTGCTTTTTACGTTCTTCATAATGTTATATAAATATAATACCAGATATACCTATCACTCTGTTGGTTCGGTGTTTGAGCTTGTTATGGCAAAATTACAAGTTTTAGTTCCACACGAATAGGCAACAGTCGGGTTTGCACAATCTCCGCCTAGACAATTG
>JBAUDN010000081.1:0-8028 GCA_049678105.1 Microgenomates group bacterium | reverse complement strand
TCCTAAGCCAGATGTTTCAAAGAAATTTAGATGGAGACCTAGAACGACTTTTATCGTTGGGATCACAATTGTTATTATGATGGTTTTAGGCTACCTTGGTTTTCAATATTCGAGATTTATAAGTCCGCCAAAATTAGTAGTTGATCAGCCGCAAGAAGAAGAAGTTGTCAAAGAAAGGATTTTAATTGTTTCAGGTAAAACTGACCTCGATGCGACGATAAGAATCAATAACCAACCTGTTCTAGTAGATGAAGATGGTGATTTTGAAACAGAAATTGAAATATTTGAGGGAACAGAGGAAATTATTGTAAAAGCAGTTTCAAGGTCTGGTAAAGATGCCATTATTCGGCGTAAGATAAAACCAGAGTTAAATTAAAGTAATATCATGGATCCTGTTCAAAAGCTTTTGGTTATAGTGGTTATTTGTTTAACCATTCTCCTTATTATTGTTGGAGCTCAAGTTATCCTGATTATCATTGATTTAAGACGTGCCTTAAAAAGACTGAATAGTATCTTAGAAGATGCAATTTTAGGTGGAGGACTTATTAGACCTGAAAAATTGACGGGTATTGTGGAAATATTTAGGAAAAGCAAAAAGGTAGAAACACATGGGCAAGAGAATGTTCAAAATGCTCCTTTGGAAAAATAACCTCCAAGATTCAGGATAGGGTATGGATAAAGGATGGGTAATGGCGGTATAATTCAGGCATGACGACTGATGAAATCCGGGAAAAGTTTATAAAATTTTTCAAAGCATCTCCCAGAAATCATAAAGAGATTTCTCCTTCCTCCCTTGTTCCAGAGGACGATCCGACTACTCTTTTCACTTCCTCTGGAATGCAGAAGCTTATTCCTTATTTAATGGGCGAGGAGCACCCGGAGGGAAAACGTTTAGTTGATTCCCAACCCTGTCTTAGACTTCAAGACATAGATGAGGTTGGTAATACTCGTCATCTGACATTTTTCGAAATGCTTGGTAACTGGTCGCTTGGTCATTATTTCAAAGAAGAGCAACTTGCATGGTTTTGGGACTTTCTTACCAAGGAATTAAACCTGCCCAAAGAAAAACTTTATGTCAGTGTTTTTGAGGGCAGTAAAGAAGTGCCGAAAGATGAGAAATCAGCAAAAATTTGGAAAAAACTGGGTATTCCAGAAAAGAAAATCTTTTACTACGGAGTTAAGGAAAATTGGTGGTCCCGCTCAGGGACCCCTGGTAAAATGCCGCCGGGTGAAATTGGCGGGCCGGATTCTGAGATATTTTTTGATTTTGGAACAAAGCACAATCCTAAGTATGGAAAAGAATGCCATCCAAATTGTGAGTGTGGAAGATTTTCAGAAATCGGAAACTCTGTTTTTATTCAATACATTAAGGAAAGGGACAGCTCCTTAAAAGACCTGCCCCAAAAAAATGTTGATTTCGGCGGAGGGCTGGAGAGACTCTCTACAGCAGTAAATAATAAACCTGATATTTTTCAGATTGATTTATTTAAGCCAATAGTTAAAAAAATTGAAGAAGTCTCGGGCAAATCTTACAAAGGAAATGAAGTACCCATGCGCGTGATTGCTGATCACATGAGAGCGTCAGCGGCTCTGATATCAAATGATGTTCTACCGAGCAATAAATTACAAGGTTATGTATTGCGTCGTTTAATCAGAAGATCAGCTATCAAAATGCGCGGCTTGAATGGCAAATTGGAAAACTCGGATCTTAATTTGAGTGAAAAAGGAGAGATTATAGATGTAATTGAGGAAGAGGTGAATAGATTTAGAAAGACTCTTGAGAAAGGTTTAAGAGAGATTGACAGATTGGATCACCTTGGGGGGAAAAGTGCCTTCTTTCTATATGAAACATACGGTTTTCCACTTGAGCTTACAGAGGAGATAGCCAAAGAAAAGGGTCAAAAAATTGACAAGAAGGTTTTCAAAAAAGAGTTTGAGAAACATAAAAAATTATCTAGGACAGCCTCTGCCGAAATGTTTAAAGGCGGTTTGGCAGATGCTTCAGAGGAGGTTACTCAACTTCATACAGCAACTCATTTACTCCATGCGGCTTTAAGAAAAATTTTAGGAAAAGATGTACAACAGAAGGGTTCAAATATCACAATAGAAAGACTCCGGTTTGACTTCTCACACTCTCAAAAACTAACGGAGAACGAAATTAAGAAAGTAGAAAATTTGGTTAATACGCAGATAAAGAAAGATTTGCCCGTAGATTTTGAAATAAAGAGTTTAAATGTTGCCCTTAAGGAGGGAGCTTTGGCGTTTTTTGGAGAAAAATATGACCAGAAAGTAAAGATTTATACAATAGGTAATCCTAAGGGTGAATGGTTTTCAAAGGAAGTTTGTGGAGGCCCGCATGTTACCCGCACAGGGGAACTTGGGCGTGTTAGAATATTTAAGCAAGATAAAATCGGCTCAGGTCTGATGCGGATTTACGCAAAAGTTGAGCCAAAGTGATAGTTATTATTGAAAAACAACAATGGATCTTAAAAATTTCCTGTCTGCAAAAGAAGGTAAATCCAACGAGTATTATTGGTCTCTAGTCATTGAACCTGAGTGGGTGCAGGCCGGGATTTGGGAGATAGAAAGGGATAAAGCCCGGGTAATTTCCGTAAGCCCGTCGGTCGCTTGGGGTCCTGAAGAAGAGTTGGTTGGGGCTTGTGACACTGTTTTGTCTGCTGCTGTTTCTTCTTTTCCGAAAGATGCAAAAGAGCCATCAAAAACTGTTTTTGGAGTTTCCTCAACATGGGTATCTGAGGGCCAGATAAAAGCAAAATATTTGGAGATTTTCAAGCGAATTTGTTCAGATTTGTCTTTAACTCCAGTAGGTTTTGTTATTTTACCAGAGGTAATGGCACACCTTATTAAGTCCGAGGAAGGTGCTCCGCTCAGCGGTGTTGTTTTAGGAATAGGAAGCGAGAACATAGAAGTTTCCATATTTAGACTTGGAAATTTGGTCGGTACGGCAAATGTAGCCAGGAGCGTTTCTATAGTTGATGATGTAGCGGAAGGTTTGACGAGGTTTGCGGGAGGAGAGGCTTTTCCTTCGCGCTTTCTTCTTTATGATGGCAAAGAAGGAGAACTTGAAGAGGTAAAACAGGCGTTGCTCAAAGCCCAATGGGATGATTATGAAAAGATTAAATTTTTACATACCCCAAAAATTGAAACAGTTAGTCCGAAAAGGAAAGTTCAAGCAGTATCTTTGGCGGGCGCTTCAGAAATAGCAGATGTCTCAGTCCTTGCAGAACCGGGCAAGAGAGAGCCGGAGAAAGAAGAAAAAGAGACTAAAGCAGCTGAAGAAACATTGACTGTTCCGGAAGGGAAAGTAAGGCCCGAAGACGTGGGATTTGTGGTGGGCCAGGATGTATCTGTTGTGCAACAAGAGAAGGCAGAAGTAAGGACTGCAGAAGTGCCCACTACAAGAGTTCAAGAGAAGAAACCATCTTCTGTTTTAAAGAAAGGTTTACTCTCTGGTATTTTAAGTAAGATTAAGATTAATATTAGTTCTTTGCGAAGCAAGATAATTATGAAACCAAATTTAAAAGGAGTGAGTGGTAAACGGGCACTTGTTATTGGAGGAGGATTTTTCTTATTAATCCTTCTTATCGGATTTATCCTTTGGTGGTATTTGCCCAGGGCGACGGTGACTGTTTACGTATCACCAAAAAAACTTGATGAAAAAGTGACAATATTGATAGACCCGAATGCTTCAAGCCCGGACTTTGTTAGAGGAATATTGCCGGGGGAAATAGTAGAAACCACAGTGTCTGGTGAAAAGACAAAATCTACAACAGGGACAAAAACCGTTGGTGAGAAAGCGAGAGGAACGGTTGAAATCAGAAACGGAACCCCCAATAGTATAAAATTGACGGCAGGTACCATTCTTCTGACTGATAATGACTTAAAATTCACCCTTGATTCTTCTGCCTCAGTTTCGGCTCAGGTTGTTCCTGGGAGTCCTGGAACAGCACAAATAGAAGCAACGGCTGCAGATATAGGCTCGGAGTATAATTTGGGCAAAGACACAACTTCCCAAGTAGGTAATTATCTGAAAGCAGAGGTCGCTGCTGTTGCCACCTCGGACTTTACTGGTGGCTCATCACGTCAAATTGCAGCAGTTTCAGCGGATGATCAAGAGGAACTGGAAGATGATTTAACAGAGGAGCTTCTTGAAAAAGCAAGGAATGAATTGGCCGATGAAGCGACAGAGGACCAGTTTTTCGTAGAGGCATCTATAATGGCAACGCCTGCTACAAAAAGCTTCAGTGCTAAAGTGGACGATGAGGTCGACAACTTAAGGCTTTCTTTATCTCTAGAGACAACAGGTTTCGTAGTTGATAACGTTGCCTTTTTGGATTTTGCAAAAGAGGTGCTTAAAGACAGGGTGCCTTCGGGTTATGTCTTAAGAGAAGATCAAATAGACATGCGTTTTGAATTTGAAGGAGAAGAAGAAGATGATATTTATGAGGTAACGGTCTATCTTGATGTGAATTTACTTCCAGACGTCAGGCCGGACGAGATTGCTGAGAAGATTGCGGGTAGATATCTACCATTGGCTGAGGATTATTTAACAACAATTGCAGGGTTTACCCGAGCAGAAATTAATTTGAAACCAAAGTTGCCCGGCCGACTAGGTACTCTTCCACACGTTGTTAGCAAAATAGAAGTGGAGTTAGCAGCGGAACGATAAGGGAAATCTTCTAATAAACTATGAGTGAAAAAAAACTTCTAAAAGCATCAGCTGTTATCGCTGGAATTTCAGGGATAGTAATTTTATTTTCTGTCCTTTTCCCAATTATTTCTTATGAGCATGCTTCCAATCAGAAATATCCAAATCTTTTAAGTCCAATCTCAAAAGATACTCCGAAGGTTCGGCTGGAAGAAGTTGATTACACAAGAGCAAGTAATTGGTTTGTTGGTGGAGCAGAACAGGATGATTTTTTTGCTCCCAGTATTTCTCATTATGTGGTTTCTATCCCTAAACTGGGAGTTGAGAAGGCAACTGTTGCAATAGGCGGGGAAGACCTGTTTAGAAGTCTTATTCAGTATCCGGGGACAGCACTTCCTGGGAAGAAAGGAAACTCTGTAATTTTTGGGCATTCTATCCTCCCCCAGTTTTATGATCCAGAAGATTATTTGTCTATATTTTCTACATTGCCCGCTTTAGAAAAGGGAGATGAAATTCAAGTTGACTATGATGGAATTTCTTTTAAATATGAAGTGGAAAACATGTTTGAGGTTTTACCCACAGATATTCAGGTTTTGGAACAGGATTTAAGTGATTCGTTTTTGACTCTCGTAACTTGTGTTCCCCCTGGTCATCCTCTTAAACCAAAAAGATTAATAGTTAGGGCAAGAATATTGCCCCTAGGACAAGCAAATGCGGATATTAGCGATTGATTACGGCAAGAAAAAGATTGGTCTTTCATTGGCTACCTCAATGATAGCTCAACCATATAAAGTTATCCGATACGACTCGGAAAGGGAGGTCTTGGAGAAAATCGCGAAGATATTACAAAAAGAGGATGTGGAAGAAATAGTTTTGGGAGAATCCGAGGGAAAGATGGGAAAAGAATCAAGAAAATTTGGCAAGAAATTGGCAGTCCAATTTAACCTTCCTGTCCATTTTCAAGATGAGACTTTAACTACCCATGAGGCACAAGAGCTTTCCTTGAAAGCAGGGATAGGAAGGAAAAAAAGAAAGCAGTTTGAGGATGCCTATTCTGCTACCCTGATTCTTCAAAGTTATTTGGAAGCAGAGTAGTGAGTTGAGAGCTTGTTTTATGATATACTTAGGCTAGGAATAATAATGTTAAAAAATGTAATAGCACCAATACAAGCATGGTTTCTTTCTCAAGGAAGGTGTGTTGGTTGTGGTAAGCCGCTATCTGACGGCAAGAGGGAAAAAAAAAGAGACGGAACCAAAAAGATAACTTGTGAGTGTGGGAGGATTTTTATTTTTAACCCCAAAACCAAAAAATACCGACGCGCTCTTCTTGAAGAGGTATAAAATTTGTCAATGAAGCGTTTACTAATTCCTCTTATTTTAATTACCCTTTTTATCTTAGGAGCCCTTTTTTGGTGGAAGAAAAGTATTGGACCAGCGTCAAACGATTCAACACTTGAAAGGTTTGTGATACCGAAGGGTTATTCAGCATCGCAAATTGGCAACAAACTGGCAGACAAAAATTTTATTAAAAGTTCTTTTGCATTCAAACTTTATGTTCAAGCGACGGCAAAATCTAAAAGGATTCAGGCCGGTGAGTATTTGTTATCCCCTGGTTTTTCTTTGTTTGAACTTGTAGATCAACTAGTAAAAGGACCAGTTGAAGTTTGGGTAACGATTCCAGAGGGTTTAAGGCGAGAGGAGGTTGTTGAAAGGTATATAAATGCTTTAGAGAAAGGGGAGGACAAACAAAGTTTTGGGCAAGAGTTTTTGTCTCTGACTTCAGGCAAAGAGGGTTTTCTTTTTCCGGATACATACCTCTTCCCCAAAACAGCAAGTGCATCGGCGGTGGTTAAGATGATGCTTTCAACTTTTGACAAAAGGATAGATGAACAAATGCAAGCGGACATTAATGTATCAGATTACACGCTATCCCAAATAATTACTTTGGCATCACTCATAGAGAGGGAGACAAAAACTAATGAGGAAAGGCCCTTTGTAGCAGGCATTCTTTGGAAAAGATTGGAAACAGGGTGGCCTCTTCAGGTTGATGCCGCAGTTCAGTATGCTATTGCTACCAGTGTCTGCGGCGAAGAATTTGATTGTGATTGGTGGCCTATATTAACAAAGGACAATTTAAAACTTAATTCTTCGTATAATACTTATGAATTTGCAGGACTCCCACCGGCGCCGATTGCAAATCCAGGCCTTTCTTCTATAAAAGCTGCGATATACCCAGAGGAATCTCTTTACTGGTTTTATCTGCATGACTCAAAAGGAAAAATTCATTATGCAGAAACCTTGGAAGAACATAATGAAAATATAAGAATTTATCTTAATAAATAACGGCATTCTTGTGAGTCAAGCAGTAAAGGAAATATTTGGGAAAGTGATATAATTACGCCTTGACAAGTTTAATTTTTGTTATATAATCCACGCTAGGCGTACAGGAGTACGCTTGTTAGTTTTCGTCCCAAGATATTCTTGGGCTTTTTCCTTGCAAATTTTTTGAATAAAGACCGTACCAATGGCCCAAAATAATCGCCGCAATTTCGGTAAAAGTGAAAAGAAACTACCCAAACTTGATCTCTCACTTGTTCAAAGAGAGTCATGGGAGGAATTTTTAGAAAAAGGTATTACCAGGCAACTTAAAGAGATTACTCCCATTATAGACTTTACCGGTAAAAACTGGGAACTTCATTTTGGAGAAATTTCTTTAGGCGAACCCGCAATTACTGTAAAACAAGCTTCTCAAAAGGGATTAACTTATTCATCTCCACTAAAGATTACAGCAACACTTGTAAACAAAAGGACAGGCAAAGAAACCACTCAGGAGGTCTTTTTGGGCGATGTTCCTCAAATGACCCCAAGGGGAACCTTTATTATTAATGGAATTGAGCGCGTTGTTATTAATCAATTAGTGAGATCTCCTGGGGTTTACTTTTCTGGTGAACTTGACCGCTCTTCTGGGCGCATGCTTTATAAAGCAGAGGTTCGTCCCCTTCACGGTTCCTGGCTTGAGTTTGAAGTTGGAAGAAATGACGTGATTGCTGCAAGAATAGATAGGAGAAGGAAAGTTGTAGCAACAGCCTTCTTGCGTGCAATGGGTATTGAGACGGATAGTGAGATTATTTCTACTTTTAAAGAAATAGATAAAGACGCCGATCGGAAATATATAACTGCCACTGTTGAAAAAGATCCAACAACAACAAAGGAAGAGGCGGTTTTGGAGATCTATAGAAAAATGAGGCCCGGTGAACCTGCTGTTTTAGAAAACGCTCAAAATCTTTTTGAGAGTTTGTTTTTTGAACCACGGCGTTATGATTTGGGGCGCGTAGGTCGTTTTAAAATTAACAAAAGAC
>JBAUDN010000080.1:0-4902 GCA_049678105.1 Microgenomates group bacterium | reverse complement strand
CAGCTGATCTTTTCCCAAAAAAGCTGATTGATTACTTCTTTTTGGATATCTTTTACTGCAAAAGAGTGCACTCTTAAAAGCACGGGGATGTTTGCTGTAAAACATGCCATATTTAAAACCAAACTATACGCAGGTGGCATTCCCAGATGAAAATTCTGAGCAACAACAACTTCTATTTTTTGACTCTCAAATAAATCTAGAAGAAATTTGAAAAACTCCTCAGATTTTTTCTGAACCTCTTTCTGGGAAGTACCCTTTCCTCCATCAGTTTTTCTTTTTTTATAAGAAAGGGATAAAAAGTCCTTGTAATAGATTGTTATGTTGTCTTTTTTAGTAGAGTGATCTTTTCCATTAGATGGAAGTAAAAAGTGATATTTTCCTTGCTTTCTCTGACAATACTTGATCAGGTTTTGGATATACCTTTCAATTCCACCCACACTAATTTTTGGTGAGTTAGGACTAACAAATAAAATGTTCATGATTTTTTGCCTTTCCCTTCTTCTTCAGGTTTTTTTGGAATTACTTTTTTCAATCTGTACATGATTTTCTTTCTAGCTTTTATTAAACCTATGCTATATACAACAGCAATTTCTTCCATTAATCCTCTCATTGCCTGTCTGTATATCGTTTTTTTTCCTAAAGAAAAGTTTCTTGATTCATCCTTTTTATCCAGCCATAGTAGTCTCAAGGCTCGAGCCCACTCTATCGGATCATTTTCTTTTATAAGCCCCTTTGCCTCCGTCGCTAATATTTTATTCTCACCATTTGGCCTCTGACCTAATAATCCTAATGCTCGGCGCATTTTCTTTTTTGAAACGGGTTTGCGTATATTAGCTTTTTCAACATTAGCTTGGGGAATAGAACAAATAACGGTTTTGTTATCTTTATGTTTGTAAAGTGGTTTGTAAAAAGCATGGCTTTCTGGTTTATCCTCCAAGTTTTTCTTTTTTATGATTTTGAAGATTCTATATACTCCTCCAACCTCTACTATTTTATCTCCAACCTTGAGTATATAGTTGTTTTTCATTATGAATACCTTTCCTGGGTTAAAATTCTCGCAAGTAAATATCAAATAGGTACATTCAGAAGGTATTTACCTTACAAGGGGGGGCAAAAAAAATAAAAGCCTCTGTACATCGTATCCTAAAGTCCTAATCCCACTCGTTTTTAGTCAACCCGCTAGTAATATCCTCAATTTTTCCTTTTGAGCTTTTACGACACCATTCTAGCAAATAATTGATCGTGAAACAAGCGTAATCACCGTGAAAAATAGAAATATGTTATAAAACATATGAAGAAGGAGGCAAAGTGTCAAAAAAAGATAACAACAAGCTTAATTTTACATTCCGAATTACTAAAAACGGCAAAACGATACAAAAATTCCAAAGCAGTTCGAAACAACACTTTTATAAACGCGCCCGTAAGATTAGTTGGAAAAACAAGCCACTAAAAGTGCATCTGCGAGTTAGCTATGGAAAATATAAGGATGTAGAGGTAAGTACATAAAATACGATAATTCTGGAATTTATGAAACAAGTAAAGACTTCTGGCTTGCGCTAAGGGCTTTTAGTGAGAATGGTTAGTTAAGCAAGATTGAATTATTAATTATGCACAGTTTTTTCCGGACAGTGAGGGTGTGGTACGAATGTTTGGATGGAAAGGCAATGATTTGAAGGAAAACATGGTCTTTTCTAGAGACATGGGTCACTAGGGTGCCCAATCTGGCTGAGCTCCTTGGTTTAGAACCATTCGATCCCATAACTGCTTAAAGCAAGTCTTTCACAACTGAAGCCAAACAAGACAAACAAGGTAGTATAAAAGCGGCATATTAAGTTATTAACAAAATCAGGTTGTCTGGGTTGTTAATAAATTCCTGGGATACTGATACGCACCAATTAGTGGAATATCTATAGCAGGAATTAACACTTTAGCAGGAACTAACACTTTCTTCTTAGAAGTGTTTTTGGGTAAGCCTATGCGCTTACTTATTTCTTTTATGATTATTCTAATTAGTTTCTTTGCTTCAATTTCATTTTCCTTAATTGACAGATTCCAATCCAAGCCTGGTCCGGTATTTGCTTCCAGAAGATAAATATTACCGTCATTGCTAATAACGAAATCGAGGGCAAACAACGAAGACTTTCTATTCAAGATATTGGCTATACTTTTAGAAACTGCTCTTATTTTCAAGGGAACTTCGCTTTTGGATATATATTTTAGTAATCCTCCTGCATGTTCATTACATATAAAATTTCCTTTTTCTGCAATTCTTATATAAGTTTGGACAATTTTTTGTCCTAAATATATCAACCTTATATCGGTTGGTCTGGAAGAGTTTTGGAAGCAAAAACCTTTATCAAATTTCACAAAGGGTTGGATAATAAAAGATACACTTTTATGCCTTTTAACTAAGGCAAGCATCCTTTCAGTCTGATCGCTGGCGAATTTGTAAACATTTAACCCTCCGGCTCCAAATCTATTTTTCACTACAACCTCTTCTGAGAAGTCACTTTTGTTTTGATGTTTAGCCATTTTTTCCTTTAGGAGCTTCTGCGCCCCTAAGAGGTTTTGTCTTGTACTACCCTTTATTGCTACTGTGGGTATAGAAAAACTTTTTAGTATTTCATAGGTTTTCTGTTTATCGAAACAAAGATCAAAAAGGTGTGGATCATTAAACGGTCTGATTCGTTTTGAAGAAAAAAGTAAATTACGCTTTATTTCTCTACTTTTACTCGTTGGGGAAAATTTA
This sequence comes from Microgenomates group bacterium, assembly GCA_049678105.1. Taxonomy (GTDB): domain Bacteria; phylum Patescibacteriota; class Microgenomatia; order UBA8517; family UBA8517; genus JBAUDN01. Next base: position 2,153 of record JBAUDN010000080.1, on the reverse strand, counting down.
CCAAAAATGAATTCTGAAAAGCCTACTTTTTGGACTTTTACCCAAGCATTTTTTTCAAAAAGCCAATAGCTTTGACATTTACCTGAACCGATAATGTCAGCAGATGTAGTAAAGGCTGCTTTTAAATTATTTTTTCGACAGTTCTTTAAAAAATAACTATAGACCAGGTTATAACTTTCATTGTCAAACCCCTTGGGAAAAGGTGCGGTGATAACTCTAGTAGAACTCGCACTGTTAGCAAGTTTTTCAGAGTAAACAATCAATACGTCAAAATTGGTAATTTGATTCATAAAAAAACCTTTACCTTCAAAACATAAAATTTTTCTTTAGGAAGAAAAGAAGAATCTTAAGTGGACAACAGGCTATATTATATATTTTATTAGACTTTAATGAAAGAAGAAGACGAATTCATGGGATTTTCGAAGAAAGTTGGCTCACCCGGGTACCTAATTTGACTGAGGAGGCTGGTCTCGAACCTTTTTATCCTTATAAGCGCAGCCTGCAAACCTTGTTTATAACAATTGTCTCACATCAAGGCTAGAAGTTCGCCATAGTAAAAATTGTATTAATTAACGAAAGTAAGAGCTTTGCCTTTTTTCCCGGCTCTGCCTGTTCTTCCTATTCTATGAAGATAATGATCATAAGTTTCCGGGAGTTCATAGTTAATCACATGAGTAATATTGTCCACATCTATACCTCTGGCAACCACGTCCGTGGCGATAAGAACATTTACTCTTCCTCGCCTGAATGATTCAAGCGACTTTTGCCGTTGGTTTTGTGTTTTATTTCCATGAATCGTGGCTACTTGGAAACCTGTTCTTGCCAAATCTCGTGCTAGCTTGTCGGCTCCACGTTTTGTTCTACCAAACACCAAAACTTTTTCAAACTCACGCAGATCCAATAAATCTTGCAATACCTGAAGTTTTGTTCTTCCGTTAACCCTAATAACTTCTTGATCAACATTTATGGCTGAATTTTGAGACTTAACGGAAATTGTCACGGGATTAAGTGTAAATTGTTTCATAACATTCATGACACTATCTCCTACTGTTGCTGAGAAAAATAAAGATTGTCTTTGACGGGGAAGTTGAGAAATTATTTTTTGGATATCTCGGATAAAGCCCATATCAAGCATGCGGTCAACCTCATCAAGGACAACTGATCCAAACTGACTAAAATCAAGTTTTCTTTGATTACTTAAGTCCAGAAGTCTACCTGGTGTTCCAATTACAAACTGGGGTTTCCGGTGCAACTTGTGAATTTGTCTATTTATGGAAACTCCACCAATACAAACTACTGAATAAATACCAACATTTCTGGCTATTAGTGTTAATTCGCTTTCTATTTGTACCGCAAGCTCACGAGTAGGTGTGATTATTAAAACCCTTTGTCCTCGGTTTAATATAATTTTATTAATCAAAGGAATCAAAAAGGCAGCCGTTTTACCGGTCCCTGTGTTGGCAATACCAACCACATCCCTGTTTTTTAATATTTCAGGTATGGCTTGATCTTGTATGGGAGTTGGAATTCTGTAGCCACGCTGGTTAATACTTGCCTTAAGATTTTCTGAAATCGCAAAATCAGAAAAAGTATGTTTGGGCTCATATTCTTCTTGCTCAAATACCGGTGTATTTTTGACAATATTGCTTGGATCAAAGGTCTTTACACGAAAGCCTCCTTGTCTCCGAGCACCACCACGACGTGGTCTGTATCTGTTATGTTTATACATTATTAGTTTCAAATGAAACTGTTTATATTAAAGGGAATGCAAGTGTTTGAAGGAAAGATACGTTATTAAAAGTAGTTTCTGGGGTACCTTTACTTACTGACTTAAATCAAATTAAAAAAACAGTCTTTGGCTCCGAGTTAACGGAACAGATGTTAGTGTAACAGATTAAAAACATATGTCAAGAAACTATAGGGGAGACTATTAGGTTTTCTTTTTCTTGTTTTGATAATTTTTTTAACTCATGTTCTCGCTTCAAGGCTCCTGAGCGAGTTTTAAATTCTTCTGTGTAAACCAATTCGAAAGATTTAGACATTCTTAAGTATTTTGCTCCTTTTCCCGCTGTATGTTTTCTTATGCGAGCCACAAGACCTTTGGTTTGCCCTATATAAAGAGTGTTTTTGTCTGTTCTCAATATATATACAGT
>JBAUDN010000079.1:0-1909 GCA_049678105.1 Microgenomates group bacterium | reverse complement strand
CTACATGGCTGAGTGGGTTGATTTACATAAAAGAATTGCCTGGGATTTAATCAAAGCCCTAAAAATAAAGAACCTTGAAGGAGTTTTAAAAGGTGATAAGCCCGATTTAGATAAATGATCACTTTCGAAATTATTTTATTAGGCTCAATACAGTCATTATGAGTTTGTCGTGCGGAATAGTGGGTCTGCCAAATGCAGGCAAGTCAACGCTTTTTAATGCATTGGCTAGTAGACGTTTGGCGGAAACTGCGGTAAGGCCTTTTACTACGATTGAGCCTCATGAAGCGGTTGTGTCAGTGCCCGATGAGGATTTAGAAAAACTTTCAAAACTTATCAAACCGGACGAAACAGTTCCTGCCACCGTTACGTTTATTGATATTGCCGGTTTGGTTAAGGGGGCACATAAAGGTGAAGGATTGGGAAACCAGTTTTTAGCAAAAATTAGGGAGGTTGATGCAATAGTTCATGTTGTACGTGACTTTAAAGATAAAAATGTTCCCCATGTTCATGACAAAATTGATCCGCAGGAAGATATTGAAATAGTAAATCTAGAACTTGAGCTAGGGGGAATTAAAGAAAAGCCTACTATTTATATCATTAATGTTGGTGAAGATGATCTTCTGAACAATGATATATCAGCAAATCAAGATATTAATACAATCAAGATATGTGCAAGATTGGAGGAGGAACTTATTGATTTGATACCAGAGGAGAGAAGAGAGTATTTGAAAGAGATGGGGATCAAAGAATCCGGACTTGAAAAGTTGATTAAAAAGGCCTATGAACTTCTTGGACTAATAAGTTTCTATACCATAAAAGGGGGGAAAGAGGTTCACGCATGGAGTTTAAAGAAAGGCTCAACTGCACTAGAGGCAGCAGAAAAAGTTCATACAGATTTTGCGAAGAATTTTATTAAAGCAGAAGTAATAAGAATAAAAGAATTATTTGAGATTGGAAGTTGGAAGTTCGCAAAAGAAAAAGGGAAAATTAGACTTGAAGGAAAAAATTATATTGTTGAAGACAAAGATGTAATTGAATTTAAAACAGGTGCTTAGATAATGAAAAAACCAAAAGTATCTTTTGTTATCAGAACTAAAAATGAAGGTCGCTTTATAGGGAAAGTTCTTAGATATTTATATAAACAGACTTTTAAGGATTTTGAAGTCATTATTGTCGATTCCGGCTCAACCGATAAAACCTTGGAAATTGCCCGTAAGTTTCCGGTTAAAATTATAGAAATCAAGTCAGATGAATTTAATATGAGCTATGCATTAAACCTCGGGATTTCGAAAGCAAAAGGAGAAATAATTGGAATAGTAAGCGGCCATACAATTCCTTGCTCTAATACATGGTTGGCAGGTGGTTTGAAAAATTTTAGAGACGGGAAAGCAGTGGGGGTTACAGGTCCTTTAAGTTCAAATCCTTTGGCTTATTTGTGGCGACCTTTAGGATTTTCTATCTTCGATTCCTTCCGAAGAGCTGAATATACTTCAAATATGACTAATACACATGCATTAATTAGAAAAAAGATGTGGAGGCTTTATCCTTTTGATGAAAAATTATCAGGTTCGGAAGATCGCGATTGGGCCAGAGAGATGTTAGCTAGAGGTTATAACATAGTGAGAGATAGAAAATTTGCTGCTTACCATTCACACATAGTTCTAGGCAGACTGCCCCGATTCATGATGAAGCCGATATGGAGGGCGCGGGGAGAAATAATCGATAAACGTAAAAGACCCAGAAAATCTCATACAAAGATAAAAACATAATTGAGTTTAAGGTTGGGAGTTGATATACTTTCCCTCGTATGCAAAGTTACGAACTGACAGTTGTATTGCCCGGCAGCGCTACTGCTGCCAAGAAAAAGAGTGTAGAAGAAACCATCAAAAAGATGGCCAAGACTTTTAAG
>JBAUDN010000078.1:0-3854 GCA_049678105.1 Microgenomates group bacterium | reverse complement strand
CAATTTCGGCCCAACGAGGCCGCATGACAATACATCCGGAACACCATTCAGCGCCAATTTTAATAACTTTCATATATTAAAAGATTATCTTAAAAAGAGGCATGATTCAAGGTGATTTTGAAGAAAGAAGGTTGCTAACCAAACTTTACTAGGAACACAAATTCTCTTTCAGACACGGGAGTATTTTACCTTATCTGAGGCTAAATTGCAGGGACTAGTGAACTTTGTTGGGTACTTCTTTAAGGATTCAGTAAATTGCAACTTTTTAAACTGTCGTTTTATGAAGTATAATTGCGTTGATAGATTGTGAGTAAAAAACTAGAAAGTTTAATAAAAGAAATTACCAAGTTTAATAAAGCCAGAGGCTGGAGTCCTACTTTCTCGGATATTGCTAAATCAATAGTCATTGAAGCTTCAGAGCTTTTGGAACATTTTCAATGGGATGAATCAGATAAATACAGCAAAGGGGCACAACCGAAAGATTGGGAAGAAGTAGGGGAAGAAGTTGCTGATGTTTTTTGGTACCTAGCTACTTTTAGTGAAACTGCTGGCATTAACATTCCAAAAGTTGTAGAAGAAAAGATAAAAGAGAATGAGAAAAAGTATCCAGAGGAAAAGTTTAAAGGCAAACATAACGATAAGTTTTATAAGAAACAGAAACGAAAGTATCGTCTAAAGAAGAAAAAGAAGTAATTTACCCCAAATATACGACATTTTGCAGGAGCGGAAGGAATCGAATCCACATGGAGCAACAAAAATTAGTTAATAATATTTAAAGTTAAAGGCCGGTGCCAGGGAGAGGACTCGAACCTCCACACCCTTATCGGGCACAGGATCCTAAATCCTGCGCGTCTGCCAATTCCGCCACCCTGGCGAGTAGATACGATAATTATATCATCTTACCCCTCAAGCGTGAAGGTGAGGGGAAGAGGGTTAATTTTCTTCATAAAAAACTTAACCTTTCCTGCCCATGTTTTGCTGGGAGGTGCATAAATTCTTGCAATTTCTCCAATTGATTCAGCTCCCCTATCAATATAATTTTTCCTAAGAGCTTTAGACACAATTTCAATAGAATCTTCCCAGGATTCAAAACTATAAGCACCATTTGCCCAACCGTAAGCGTTATAGGAATTGAAAGGAATCCTTTTACCAAAAGTAGATTCAACACCGGTGATGGCAGGCACCAATCTCCAGTCAAGACCGTACTTGTCAGCAATACTAATAAATTCCTTAGAATAGCCAGCTAAGGGAGAGTTATAACCCTCAAGAAAGTTTCTAAGAGTTGCTTCCCTGAAGTCGCTTTCCTCATAAATAGCTCTAGCCTGAAGTTGGGCTGAACTTCCGACCACAGCAGTATCAGCCGAAACATTGCCGGCTGTTAAAAGTATTAAAAGGATAAAAAGAATTAAGATTTTTATTAATTTATTCATGGTTTTGTCTCCAAAAAAAAGGAGACACCTTGCGGTGCCTCCAGGTAAAATCCTGACGCTCAGACTCGTAAACGAGCTTTGCCTCAGAATGTATCAGTACTATAACATAACACTACAGGATATGTCAAGTTTAGGTCAAGTATTTATGAAATAGGAGTAAACTTATATGGAAAGAAGGATAAAATAGTCTCAAAATCATTTACCCCTTTTTTGTGCTAGGATAAAAAGGGATGGTCCAAAATTTATATAGGTAAGTGGTTTTTGGAGGTATTTCTCAAGTGAAAGAAGAAAACTTATTGGAAGTATTTTTTTAATAAAGGAATTCCTAAAATTGGATACCGATCTTGTTTCTATGATTTTAAAACCCGCATCTTCCAGTTTCTGCTTCATTACGTCAGGATGGTAATTTAGAAAAGGAAGTACTCCTCTGTCTTTTGCTTTTTTGCTTCTTAAGTCTTTGGGGCAAATTTCCAAAGGGAAAGTAAAATTTCCTCGTAAAAATTCACAAATATTAGCCTTAAAATGACACTTGTTTGCAAACTCTAGTATAAAAAAGCCTTTATCTTTTAATATTTTTTCTATTATCTTAATAGCCTTGTCGGGGTCTTCCAAATGATGAATTACTCTGACAAAAATTGCCAAATCTGCCGAATTCCCTCTAATTTTATTTGGCAAATTTTCAACTCCTGTGTGTACGAAATCAATATTTTCTCCATCCAAACTCTCTCTCGCAATTTTGAGAAGCACGGAGGATGGATCAGTAAGAATAATTTTTTTTGCTCTGAAAATGTATGAGGAGGTAAGTCTGCCATAGCCGGAGCCAATCTCAATTATCTTTTTTATTTTGGGGATTTTTTGAAGGAGACCTTTTATTGCAATTACTTCAGAACCGTGTTCATAATCTCTACCTTGCCAAAAGGAAGGGTAGTCATATGTGTCGTAGGCGGCTGGCATATGGTGATTCCAAGAGTAAGCATAATCCGAATTAAGCAAGGAGTCAAAAGGGGATTATTCCATGTCACCCATAAACTTAAGTACGCCGAAGGCCCATGAACCCCTTGAGAGAGGAGTATATTTTGCCATGATTTCTTCAATAGTGGTGTAGCCCAGGTCAATATAGTTTATTTTTAATCCTTCAGATACGATTTCTATGCCTTCCTCAAAAGAGTCGAACATAAGAGTGCCTTGACTATGAATGCCCCATCCCCAGCAATTGTAACTAAGAGGAGGAATTTTTTTGCAAAGGTTTGATTCCTGTTGAGCAATTGCTGTTAAAAGTCTGTAATCAAGACCGTATTCATCTGCCATTTCAACAAGAAATTCAGCATGTGGTTCAAGAGGTGAATTATAGGAGGCAAGATATTGCCTGATTAACTCGCTTCGCGCATCAGATGCAGAGACAACTCCAGAGACCGTTGGAAAGGAAGATGGGAGTGATGCAAAAACTTTTGCGCCAGATTTAGGTGCTGTTATCAAATTAACCGTATTTTCAGCCATTTCATTATGGGAAGCTTCTGTTTTAGCTAAGGCGGCAAGGGAAAAAAGGCTGGTTCCTAATGCAATAGGTGTAATGAAGAAGAAAAGACTGATAAAAATTAAACTTTTCCAAAAAGAAAAAGAGGAGCTATTTTTTCCCTGTGTATAAGTTTCCATAGTGAGCAGAAACAGTTTCCACCTAACGTCAGAATGACATATCCGATAAGAAGAAGTCAAGGTTTTTTTGTGAGCCCGGAAGGACTTGAACCTTCAACCGACTCGTTAAGAGCGAGTTGCTCTACCATTGAGCTACGGGCCCTGATTTGTGCCCCCGGGAGGATTTGAACCTCCTACCTACTCCTTAGAAGGGAGTCGCTCTATCCTAATGAGCTACGAGGGCATATCTTAACTTGAGCGGGAGACGGGGGTTGAACCCGCGGCCTTCTCGTTGGCAACGAGACGCTCTACCACTGAGCTACTCCCGCATTGTGCTGCGGTCAGGAATCGAACCTGAATCTGATCTTCTTCAGAGACCCGCCGTGACCAACTTGGCTACCGCAGCTTATCTTTAAATGTTCGTATTCTGTGGCAATTTGCACAAACTACGTCGCATTTCTCAATCTCTTCCTTAATTCTTGTTAGTGACCAATTCCTTGTGACTGCATGGGCGACATTGATTATTTTATCATCATCATTCCGATGATCAAAATCCATTACATAATGTGGATATTTCAAGCCACAATCAATACATGCTTTGTTTTTGATTTCTCTGATAAATTCACTTTTTTGTTTACGTGCCTTACGAGTTCGGGCTAAAGCAAGAGGTAGTTGGCGTTTTTTGTTCTCATGGTAATATCTTCTACCCCTTAACTTCATGCACTGTTTACACTTCTCATAACTTTCTCCAGCTCTTTTGCCGGTTTTGCGTCGATAAAAGTGCGATAAACG
>JBAUDN010000077.1:0-1595 GCA_049678105.1 Microgenomates group bacterium | reverse complement strand
TAAAAAGTAAGATTTGCTAACATCTTGAAGTTTAATCATACAAAGTGTCGCCCTCTTTGATGTCTCCTGTTATTTCAACTCTTTCCTCTCCTTCAAGTCCAATTTCTATATATACTTTGTTTTTCTTGCTGTTTTTATATACATATTTCCCTTCTTTATCTGAATTAATAAATTGAGGGGGAATATACAAAACATTTTCTTTTTGGGAAAGGATAAACTCGGCATCCCCACTCATGCCAATTCTAATTTTCTCCACATCAAGATCTTCACTAGAAAATTCCACTTTTATCTCATACATTGTTCCAATTTCATCAGCTTTTGGAGTAAAACCAATGTATTTAATGTTTCCTTTAAATTCTTTTTCAAGGAAGGAATCAAGAACAATTGATACTTCTTTTCCTTCTTCTAAATCCAAAATCTCGCTTTGGTCTGCCGCAACTTCAAAAAATATTGTTTCTGGATTAACTATTTCAAATTGCGTTTGGGTGTATAAAACATGAACACTTGAAAAAGGATTAGCTATATATGTAATCAAGCCTGAAAATGGGGCTGTTAAAGTAGCATTTCTCAAATCTTCTTCTGCTTTTAAAACTGCCTCATATGCCTTGTCTTTTGCCACCTCCGCTATTGTTCTTGTTTCTTTTTGTGTATATGTTTCATCACTATCGTGGTCCTTTACATCATCGTGCGCCTTCTCTACACTGGCATCAGCACTCCTCAAATCAGATCTTGCTCTTTGTAAATCTGCATTTAATTTAGTCGTATCCAGTTTTGCCAATGCCTGACCTTTTTTAACCCAATCACCCTCGGAAACACCTACCCAAATAATTCTTCCTGAAGATTGAAAAGTAAGATTTGTATATTCATCTGCGGAGATTTCTCCGGAAAGAATAAGTTCCTCAGTTACTGTTCCTTTTTTGACCTCAACGGTTTCAGCGTCATCTTTCTTAGAAGAAACAGATCTCCACACTAAAAACCCAATAACAACAATGGCTAGGATGATGAGAACTTTTTTATTCTTAAGAATTTTTATCAATCTATTTTCCTTTTTTATTTTCTCTTTTTTGTCGTTTTTCACTGTATTTAGTTTATAACATTATCATTTTAACAAAAAGGCCTGCAATTGCTATATAATTTCGGCAACATAAAATGAAGATTAATATTATTACACTTTTCCCAGAAACGATTATTGAGAATTTTCTACATCATCTATCTTAATTGTACCTTGCAAAGGCCTTGACAAATATATAAAGTTAACTTAATATTAACTTAATGTTAAGCACACATCAAGTCAAAACGATTTCCGATATTCGCGAGAACCCCAAAAAACTCCTTAATGAATTGAAGAGAGGTAAGGGTCCATTTTATTTATTCTATCGCTCAAAATTAAAGGGTGTTTTAGTCGACGCTGATACTTACGCTAAACTAGAGGGAGTCGTGGAAGAATATATGGATGCGAAAGAAGCACAAGAGTTTGAAAAAAAGGAAAAAGGAAAAATTGCATGGAAAGATTTTGAAGAAGTTGCAAAAGATCTGGGTATTTAATATAGAAAATGGCCTGGAACATCCTTTATCATCCAAGGGCAGTTAAGCAG